>NZ_WUJP01000217.1 GCF_009806515.1 Geminicoccus flavidas
GACCACCGCTGCCGGCCACGCCAAGTCACGCACCAGATTGGATATGAAGGTGAGCCAGTCCAATGTTGCCCTCTGTCCGGAAACGGTAGGCTGCATCAGGTTAGAGCACTTTCGCAACGGCTTGATTGGCCAACCGGAACGTGCGGGAACCGATTCTTCAGCGCTTGATGCGCCGGTCGCCCCTGAACAGCGGCGTCCATGGCCGGCGCGACAGCTCCCCCCAGATCGGCCGCGCCAGCCATGCCGTGAACGCCAGGACGACCGCCACCACCGGGAACAGCTCCGGCGGCGTCGTGCCCACGATCATCCGGTACATCGACCACAAGGCCGGCGCGCAGTAGGCCAGCACCAGGAAGATCAGCATCGCCCAGAGCACGCCGGTGTCTTGTTGGCACAGCGTGCAGGTCCAGCGCTTGGTCTTTTTCATGCTGCCTCCCCAAAAAGGCCGAGTTGAGGGTTGAACGCGGCGGCTTGGGCGGCCGTCGCGGCGGCGAGCTCGTGCTCGATGCGCGCCTGGGCGATCGCGAGGTACTCGTCGGACAGCTCGATGCCGACGAAGCGGAAGCCCTCGCGCATGCACGCCTTGCCGGTCGAGCCCGAGCCCATGAACGGGTCGAGCACCAGGCCACCGGGCGGCGTCACCAGGCGGCACAAGTATGCCATCAGGTCGGTCGGCTTGACCGTTGGATGATGATTCTGACTGTTACGATCGGTGCCCGCCGACTGGAAGCTGCCCGGGTTCTGCGTGCCGCTCGACCAGTTCAGCGGCTTGCTTTCCAGGGCCTCGCAGCCCGCGTTGCGGTCGGCCCGGCTGGCCTTGGCGCAGTAGTAGAACCGCGCAGCACTGCCGCCGCCGTCGCGCCGGTCGCTGGGTGCCCGGCCGCCGAACTCGCCGAAGGTGTTGGCGGTCTTGGCGCTGGCCTCGGTTCCCTTCACAGCCGATTGCGCCCCGCTGGCCTGCGGGAACGCCGCCACGACCTCGGGGCTGCCGTCGTGGATCACGTTGGCGGGCCAGCGGCCAGCAGCATCGCCGCCGCGCGGGCCCGGTAGCGGCGCGAAGTCGGTGACGCCGGCTTCGGCATAGCGGCGCGTGGCGCTGGCCTCGCCTGAGCGGCCGCGCGGCACCATCGGATCGTTCCGGCATGGGATGCCTCCGGCGCCCGCGCGCAGGACCTCGTCGGTCGGCACCCGGCAGGCGTCGATGTTGATGGCGCCCGTGCCGTAGGCCAGCACATTCGCCGCGACCGTGCTGACCAGCGGCTTGCGCGCCACGCAGATCGGCTCATGGGCCGGCTTCAGCGCGGTGCCCCAGCCCTCCCAGGCGCCGTCGAGGTTGTGCGACTTGGGGAAGCCCGAGCCATACAGCCACATGATCTGGTCGCGCAGCTCGAAGCCGGCTTCCTCAACCCCGCACGCCATGCGGTGATAGGTGCGCGCCGACGCGAACACGAGCATGTGCCCGCCCGGCTTGAGCACGCGCATGGCCTCGCGGCACCACGCCGCCGTCCAATCCTGAAAGGCGCGCATGGCCGCCGGCGACAGGTCGTACTTACCGGCCTCGGCGGCGATCGACTTGTGGCCGCCATTCGGCCCGGCGGCGGGCGCGTGAGATCGCATCGAGCGCCGCTGCTCGGTGCGCGCGACGATGTCCGGGTCATCCCAGGCCATGCCCATGAAGCGGATGCCATAGGGCGGATCGGTGACGATCGCGTCTACGCTGGCATCGGCCATGCCTCGCATGACCTCCAGGCAGTCGCCGTGGTGCAGGTTGAAAGTCGTCATGTCGAATAGGGGACAGTCACGACGCCGCGCGCGCGACCTCCCGATAGAAGTTGATCAAATTTGATTATCGCACAGTTTTCGGCCGGAGCTTCTACAGCGGGCCGCGCGCCAGGCATGCCAGGCCGATCCTGTAGGCGGAAACCAACGCCGTCAGCACGCCGACGCCCAACGCCACGGCAGCGGCGATCGCCGCGCGCTCGATGTTGCGCGGACTCATCGCGGGACCTCGCAGGGGCCGGCCACGCGGTGGCGCGGCGCACCCTGGCGGCCGAACAGCAGCACCAGCAGGCTGACGGCGCCGGCGGCTAGGATCAGGTAGTTGGCCTCGCGGGCGGTCATCGCAGAACCCCAGATGCAGCCAGTGCCACGGAACCGACGACACCCGCCCCCAGGGCTGAGCACAGGGAGAAGCCGCACTCGCGCAGGATGGCTGCCACCATGAGGCCGGCGCAGATAGCGGCCGGGATCATCGCGCCACCTGCGCCATCAGGCCCGCGAACGGGTTGAGCGGATCGCGCTTGGCGGCCTTGAGCACCGGGCGCGTCGCGGCGGCAGCCTCGCGGTTGCGCTTGTGGCGCTCGCGGTGCCGGGCGTTGATCTCGTCCCGGGTCTGGACCGGTGGGCGGCCATGGTCGCGACCGGGCCCGAAACGGTAGACCGGCGTGATGCGGCCACCTTGCCGGCCAGGATGCCGCCAGGGCGCTAGGTGGATCAGCTTGAGCTCGTGCAGCCGCGTCAGGCGGCGGTGGACGGTGCGCAGCGGCATGTCGAGGAAGTCGGCCAGCTCGGGCGCGGTCATGGCCCCGGCGGTGCGCAGGGCTTCTAGGATGACCGGAGACGACCGGTCGTTGTGGTGGAAGGTAGGCATTTGGCAGATGGTGCGCCCGCCTAGCGCCCGGCGTCCCGCGCAAGAGCGGGAAAACGCGGGAACGTCAGGGGCTTGGCGGGACGCGGGAGGTGATTGTTGATCTGGTGAAGGGTCAGGCCGGCACGGTTTCTCCGAACTTCGACGCCACGAAGGCGCGCATGGCGGCAATCAGCGGCGTCGGGCCTACTTGGTCCGGGTCGTTCGATTCATATGCCGAGTAGGTGGCCCACGCTCCCCATTCGCCATGGTGCATGTTCAGGCCGATCCGCTCGCGCTCGATGATCGGGCCGCCGTCGGACCAGTCGCTGCTGTAGTCGGGGATATACAGCCAGGTGTCCCAGGCCGGCGTCTTGCCAGGGTCGACCATGCCGAGCACGCCATAGGTCGGGTGGTTGGCAGGGTCGGCGATGTAGGGCTGGTACGGCAGGTCGCAGCGCCGCACGACTTGATGCCCGAGCGCCCGCGCCACGGCGGCGTCGAGCTCCGCGCCGTCGAGCTCGGCCACGCGCTTGACGGGATCACCAACCGAAAACGACCGGACGATGCCGATTTCCTCGCCGTCGACGGTCACCTTGATGCTGCCCACGGCCACGCGCTTGCGGTCAGCCATGGCGGCCCCCCTTCGGATAGGCTTCGATCATGTGCGCCAGCCAGTCGCCGATGCTGCTATGGACGTACAGGCAGAGAGTCTGGCCGTAATGGTTCGGGGCCGAGGTCTGCACGAGGCGGTAGGTCTCGCGCTTGATCGCCACGTCGGCCGCAGGATCCGGCTTGATGGGAAAGCTGGTGGGCGGCTCAGGCCGCAGCGCGACCTCCCAGGACGGAAACGCTTCCCGCAGGATCTCGCGGCGCCCGTCGACCGGGCCGCCGATGAACAGGGCGTAGGCGGTCATCAGAAGCCCCCCGGGAAGTCGGGGCTGGGCACGCGGCGTGCCGAGCTGCCCATGCTGGGGATCGGGGTCGGCGCGGTCTTCGCCATGGCGGCGGCGTGGCCCGCCGCGAACGCCTCCTGCAGCGCGGCCTGGAGGTCGGCGCGGAACGCCGACACATCCTCGGCCGCACCGTAGCCACCGATGAACACCAAGCGCTCGACGGGCGTTAGGGCTTCCTCGCCCTCGCACTCGCGCTTGTCGTGTACGAAGTCGAACTCCGGCAGCGGCGGCATCTTGGGTGTGTTTTCGGGCATATCCTTCCTTGTGCCCTTTCCGGGCGTTGTTGTTGATGGCGCCGGGCGCGGTATCGAACCGCATTCGCCTCCGGGCCATGAACCCCATCAGCGGCACCATGCCATACCCAGCGTAGGGTGCCGGTTACGTCTCCGGCGAGGACTCTCACCTCCGTGATGCTTCCCTTTCGGGCATATCGGTTTGGCTTCGCGCGGGCGCCGGGATCGAACCGGCCACCACCGAAAGCAAGCACTAACTCGTAGCCTGCTCGCCCATAATGCGCGGGCCCATATTATTGCCGCTTACGTCTGCGGCGCGGAGTTCCACCGCCGTGGTCATTGGCCGGGCATGACGTATGCCCTCGCGCTGCTGTCGCCCGCTTGGACGGTTCTCCCGGCCTCCTACTCGCTGCACCGCACAGGACAGGGAGGCGACCTCCCGCCAGCACGGCATCCGCTTTCGCTTCGGGCTTCGCACCCGCTTGGCCGCATGCTCACGGCTGTCATCGTTGGTGGCGCCTACAGGCTAGGCGCTACTGGCGGCTCGGGCACGGCCGCCGTCCATCATGGCTTTCAGCACCACCAGGAAGCCGCCAAGCCCCGTGCACAGGATTGTCTCGGTGCGGCCAGCCGGGAGATGCACGCAAGGCGTATCTCATGTCGGCCGGGTCTGCCGTCTATCGGCGGCTTCCTGGTGGCCCTGGCCGAAGCCAGGACCTGATGGTGGCCGGGTGCGAATCCGGCATTGGGCGCTAATTTGCGCGGCGTCGTGTGGATGCACGAACATCCTGCCGCACGGGTCTGCACCAAGCCCTGCCTCTGCGCATCGCCTGCGCGTACTGCTCGCCATCAAGAAAGCGTCTGCATGAGCCCGCATTTCGCCAGCTAGGCGGCACCACTTCGCCGACAAGGCGCTGCACCATGAGACGCTTTCTTGATGGTCCTGGGGCTTTCACCCAGGCCGCGCTTTCGCGCTGGTACTGCGATGGCGCATTCGCCGTGCTTGCCATCATCGAAGCGGGCCGGGCTTGATACCGGCTCCAGCGATTGAACAGCGCGCTCAGATCCTCCAGCCGTTGCGCCGAGGATGATCAATCCCAAGCACGCACCAGATTCGCCACTGTCCCTGCCGCAGTTCCCCGCCACGTCGTCGCGCGCCTCGGCTTTGGGGGCTGGCCTAACCTTCGAACAACAGGCGTGTCCTTCCACGCCGCCACTTCGATGATGGCCCTGGGGCGAACCCCAGGACCGGATGGCTTACAGTTTCGGCTTCTCTGCCGCCCCTTGCGGACGCCGGGCGCCGGAGGGCGGTCTCATGTTTCAGGTGCCTCATGGGCTGCTGCCATCATCGAAGCCCACTGCCAAGCTTCAGGTTGTCCACTTTAACTGAGCCCAATCTTTGCGCGGAGGGTACTCAGCAGCGAGCTTCGATGATGACCCCGCGCTGCCGGCGCGGGTCGGTCGTTCAGTGCGGCAAGACGATGCGCGGCGCGGCGTCGGGAAGGCCAGCCAGTTCTTCGCGCGCCAAGCGCTTGTCGCGCTGGTGCACGGCCTCGCGGAAGGCATAGCTGGCCATCGCCCAGACCTTGCGCACGGCGTCCTCGCGGGCGATGCGCGAGCCGACCTCGGCGACGAAGCGCTCGGGATCCAGGCAGTGCGATTCGCCGATAACGACCTGGCCGTTTTCCAGCTTCAGGACGGCCACGACGGACTGCTTGGGCGCGACCTCGATGTAGTGCTCGTCCACGATCAGGGACGCGATGAATTCGGGGGTGAGCTGCACGGCTTCTCCGGTTGATGCGCCGGCGAGTGCCGGTGCTGCGATGGGATGAATAGTACATCTTTTTTGATGAACATAAGCGCCCCGGGACTCACTTTTTTGTAACAGCTCGCCTTGAACCAAGAAGGCCCGTTGCCATATCGGCTACACGATGTGTATGGTACACACGCGATTTTAAGGAAAGGGCGCACATGGTTGGCGCAGACGAACGGAACGGATGAGCAGCCGTGAGTGGATGAAACGCCTGAACGATGCGGGTTGGATTTTTCTGCGCTCTAAGGGCTCTCATCATATATTCACACACCCAAAGGTAGCTGGATCAAAGATCGTGCTGCCCCACCCAAAGAAAGACCTTGGGATCGGGTTAGAGAAAGAGCTCCTTAGGAGCATGAACGAGGTCCAGGCGATCATCGAAAGCAGGAGTGAAGCGTAGCGCAAGTGCACAGCCTGGGGAGACACAGGCCCGGCCGTGAGCGCAGCCGGAAGATCAGGTCAGAACGAAATAATATAGCGGAAGCGAGTAGGTCCCTAATGAAATATCCAATCGCGGTTGAACGCGCAGGTCCAGGAACGGCGTGGGGCGTTATAGTCCCCGATCTTCCTGGTTGCTTTTCGGCCGCCGATGACAGCCTAGAAGGAGCAATCGAGAACGCAAAGGAAGCCATCGAGCTCTGGATTGAAACGGCGCTCGACAATGGCGAGTCTATACCCGAGCCCAGCAAAATGGAGGATCTGCGCAAGGATCCAAGATTTGAGGGCTGGGTGTGGGCGATCGTTGAAATCGACCCAGTAGTGCTCGACGACACGATCGAGCGCGTGAACATCACGGTGCCGCGTCGTGTCCTCCACATCCTGGACGCCAAGGCGAAGAAGGCCGGCGAAAGCCGCTCGGCGTTCATCGCGCACATGGCAATTACGGCTTGATGCGTCCTCCTGCTCCTGCAGGCGGGCGCGTCAAGCGCGAGCATCCGGCGGCCGCGCGGCGGCGTGCCGAAGAAGAGCAGGCGGTCGCGACCGACCTGCAGGCGGCCGTGCGCGCCATGCGTACCGGCCGATTCACGCCGCGCGCCACGGCGCCAGCGCCCAACGAGCGCCCGCCGCAGAGCTGACATTCGCGCTCTGCCGTTAAATCAAAGACTTAGTTCACCGCACCACGTGATTGCGAATCCGGTGCAGCGGCGCTATGCCTATGGCATAGGAGAACGGAACAGGAACATGACCCGGCGCAGCGGCGTCAAGATCGACGCACTCGGCGTTCACCACACGATCACCGCGCAATGCCAGACCTGCTGGCACACCACGCCCCTGCCCTTGGCCACGATCAAGGCCAAGAGCCGGCTGGCCCGGCGCGGGCTGCTGGAGGACCTGAACGGCTACCTGCGCTGCACGCGCTGCCAGAGCCAGGTGAACAACGTTCTGCTGGTCGACATCCCGCACGGGTCGCCTGTGATTGCCAACGGGAAGCGGCAGCAGTGATCGGGCGGCCGCGCAAATCCGCGCATCCACGTTGAACGCCGATCTGCTCCGTCACATCCCTGATCCTCTCTTTATGTGCCATGAGGCGCACTTGATGCAGATGCAGGGGTTCCGCACCCTCCGTCACCACGACGTTCTCGACGAGAGTCAAGAGTTTTTCGACTCTCCGTTACCAACAGCGCACTAGTTGTCCACAGCGCAACTCTTTGCGATAGCTGCCCCATTCCAGGTAGCGACGTAGAGACGTTGCCAGTGGCGCTGTAGTCTGCTACCTCTAGTCAGTCACGTAGGCCGCTCGCGGGCTGGTCACGGCGGACGGAGTGCGCAGATGGTGTTTGATCAGGTCCTCGACTATCACGCCCGCGTGCGAGAGTGCCTCGCCAGCGAGATCGCCACGCTCGAAGCGAAGCTAAGCGAACTCAGCGCAGCCCAGGCAGCGGCAGAGATGGAGCTGGCCAAGCGGAACCAGGAGCTGCAGTCGCTCGACATCGTCCACGGCCTCTTCCAGCGCGCGCATCCCATGATCGACGCTGATGCCGGGCTGACGGCGGGCAACAAGAGCGCCAGCGGTCATGAGCCGAAGCCGTCTGCGCCGAGGGCTCGCGTGGGAGATCAGCGCTACTTGATGTGGAATGCGCTGCACCGTTCGGGGCCCATGTCCAGGGAGGACCTCGTCCGCGCGACCAACCTGAGCAAGAAGCGCATCCACGATCAGATGACAAGCGACCTGGAGCAGGGCTTCGTCTCGGAGGAAAACGGGCTTCTGTCCCTGACCCCGAGTGGCATCTCCTTGAAGGAGCGCTTCGTCTCCTATCGCCTCAGCATGAACAAGCCGCTTCCGGTTCCGCTGACGGCACCGTCCACGGACGACGCTGACGGCGAGGACGGCGAGATGTTCAGCGAGCAGCCCGACGACGATGACCGCGTCGCTGCCGCTGTCGAAGCCAATGAGGGAGACGCATGATCGCGCTCTGATATCTCCCTAGGGGTTACGGGGCCTCTAGGGAGCGAGTAGCGGCCGGGCGGGTGGTGCCGCCCGGCCGTACCCGATTTGATCCGCTGGCCTCGCTTGAAGGCGCGCGAACCTTGGACGCCGTGTGAGAATCGCACGCAAGGAACGCAAATTCAAGCGCAGCCTTCCCTTGCATCGATCGCAGGGAGAACTGCGATGCGCGCACCTATGCGCCGTTCGAGCTTTCCGCTGACGCAGGAGAAGGCGGGGTATGCCCGCTACTGCGTCTTCAACCTTGGCCTGTCGCAGACTGAGACGGCCATCATCGTCAAGCTGAACCAGGGCACCGTGTGCCACGTCGTCCACGGCCGCCGGTTCCCGGACGTCCCGGCGACGCGGCCGCCTTGGATGTAAGGTAGTTGCAGCCCGTCGCCGCGCCCTGCGTCGCAGGTAGGCGGCGGGCCCCCACCGCTTGGGACCTTGCGGCAGCAACCAGTATGCATCTGGCTCATCAGGAAAGACGGCAGCAGTGGATATCCAGTATTTTGGGGTAGTTCGCTTGGAGGAAGGCGACCACGAGGCGATGCTTTGCCTGGACGTGGATGAGCCTAATAACGCCACTTTCCATTTGTGGGGCCAAAACTATCCCCAGGGCGTTGTTGCGCTTTGCGAGATTTCGCGAAGCGGCCAAGACTGGCGCATTATGCCCATGGCAAAGTTTGTTGATGATGAACATGGCACCTACCACGGGTCCATCGATGTCGAGAGCACTGAGAGGCTCGATGGGCTGGTAGCCGAGGTTAAGCGACAGGACGACGGCCGTCTTGTCGGGCAGTGGAAGGACAATAGCGGGAACACCGGCTTCATGGCGATGGCACCCAGGCCATTCCGCGAGAAAATCGAAGAGATTAAGACCTGTAGAACATGGGCAGAGTTCAAACAGTGGGTCGATGAACTGCAGGAGCGCGGCCAGAAGTTTCTATTCCGAGGGCACGGGAGTCGAGACTTTGAACTGCAGACCTCTCTAGCGCGACGGGGTCGCAGCCGCTTGGAGAGGTTTCTCGACAGACAGTTTGGCGATTTTCTGTTCAACGCTTCGCCAATCGTGAGCGAAAATCTGGACCCAACCAACCCCATCCACTTCGCCACGTTGTTGGGGCTCGCCCAGCATCATGGCCTCCCGACGCCACTGCTGGATTGGACGAAATCCCCATATGTTGCAGCCTACTTTGCTTTCTCCGACGCGATCGACACAGAACGCTATAAGGCCAACCGCGAGCAGTACGTTCGAGTCTATGCGTTCTCAGAAGATTTTTGGGGTAGATCGGGATCACGCATCTCGTTGACCTACACCCGCCCCTACATCGACGTCCTGAGCGTACTGCCACGCGGCAACCCGAGGATATACGCTCAGCAGGGCGTTTTCCTGGTTACCAACATAGTCGATGTTGGTGGGTGGATATGCAAGCAGTCGGAGAAGCGCCAGGGGTCTCCGTTTCTGGTAGCCGCTGACATTCCCATGGCATGTTGGAAAGCGGCGATGGCCGACCTTGAGTTCATGGGGTTGACGGCTGGCACCTTGTTCCCTGGACTCGACGGAGTAGCGAAGATGGTGCGCCATCGAATGGCACGCCTCGGTTGACGGATCCGCTGCTTGCGTGCCCGGTAGGCGCTCGGCCCGGCAGCGCGACAAGAGAAATCCAGCCCCTCTCGTGGCTTAGCCGCGCCGCGCACAAGACTAAGCATCCGGTGCGACCAGGAACTCGGCCCCAGTCTCGGCGTGCATCGCGCGGCGACCTGTGAATTTCTGCCAGCGCTGGACGATGACGTCGACGTACTTGGGGTCGAGCTCCACCAGGCGCGCCGACATGCCGGCCTGGTCTGCGGCGATCAGCGTCGAGCCAGATCCGCCAAAGCCATCCACCACCAGGTCGCCACGGCGGCCGCTGTGCTTGAGTAGCCGCTCGACCAGCGCCACCGGCTTTTGCGTCGGGTGCAGCTTGCTGGCGGGCGGCTTGGCCTCATGGATCATGCCCGACGGGTGCTGCTCGACCGTGGCCTGGCCGTCCACGATCATGACGGCGTCGCCCACGGCAATCTGCCAGCGGCCGTCGGGCAGCCTGGTGATCGGCCCGCCCTCGCCCAGATCGACCACCGTGGTGCGCTTGCGTCCGCCATACCAGCGGTGCTTGGCGCCCGGCTTCCAACCGTAGAGGATCGGCTCGTGGATCGGCTGGAAGTCGGCCAGCCCCAGCACGTGCACGTTCTTGCGCCAGATCACGGTCTGGCTGAAGTGAAAGCCCGCCGCCTCGAATTCCTGGCGGAACTGTCCGCCGGCGGTATCCGAGTGCGCCACGTAGACCGGCGAGCCCGGCTTGAGCGCCGAGAACAGGCCCAGGTAGGCGTCGCGCAGGAACTCGCCGAACTCGGCGGCGCTCATCTTGTCGTTCTTGATGGCGCCGCTCTTGGCGCGCCCGCCGCCGTCCACGGTGTCCATGAGCCGGTTCTTGCGGCCGACGTCCACGTTGTAGGGCGGGTCGGTGAACGCCAGGTCGGCGCGCTCGCCGGCCATCAGCGCGTCCCAGGTGTCCTGCTCCAGCGACGACCCGCAGATGACGCGGTGCGGGCCCATGACCCAGATGTCGCCAGGCTGGCTGTGCGGGTCCTCGGGCGCGTCGGGCACGGCGTCGGGGTCGGCCTCGGGCGCGAGCTCGGGCACCTCGAGCAGGTCGTGCAGCTCCTGATCGCTAAAGCCCAGCAACTCCAGCTCGAAGCCATCGGCCTGGAGCTGGAGCACCTCGCCGCGCAGCAGGTCCACGTCCCAGCCGGCGTTCAGCGCGAGCTGGTTGTCCGCCAGGATGTAGGCGCGGCGCTGCTCGTCGGTCCAGCCATCGCACGGCACAACCGGCACCATGCCGTCGGGGATCTTGGCGCCATTGGGGAAGCGCAGGACCTTGCCCTGCTTGTAGAGCAGCGTGGCGGCCATGACGCGGCCGTGGCCAGCCACGATGCCGGCGTCGTCGGCCAGCACGGCGTTGGTCCAGCCGAAGGCGTCGACCGATGCGGCGATCTGCTCGACCTGGGCCTTGGAGTGGGTGCGGGCGTTCTTGGCGTAGACCGCCAGAGTGTCGATGGGCCGGAAGACGAGCTGCGGTGGCGGCGGGTCGGTGATCAGGTTGATGACGGACAAGGGGGCCTCGGCTGGTGGAAATGAGAGACAACGGCGGTTGTCCCTCGGATTGGCTGGAATGTGAGCGACAAGGCGTCACCCGCGCTCGATGACGACCACCGGCGCTTGTTTCTCGGGATCGATGGCGTCCAGACCCCAGGCGGCGCGCTCGCCCTTCTGGAGGATCGACAGGCCTTCGAGGGTGATCTTGGCGACCTTGCCCATCTCGAAGTCTTTCTTGTTGATCGCGGTGTAGAGGTTCACCCGAGCGGCGCGCCATTCCTGGCGGTGGCGGGCGATGATCTCGGTGCGGGCATCGACAGGGTCGGGGTGTTCGGTGACGGGCTTTTTACCGGCGTCAGCGTCGGGGTCAGGGTTCGCGTCAGGGTCAGGGTCCAGACCTTGACCGTCAGGCTGACGGGCGGCCTCTTTGGGAGGCACGACCTTGTCGGCCTTCGCGTGGGCCTTGATGGCCAGCTCGCGCAGGTCGGCGCGCTTCTCCCAGCCGTGCCGTTTGGCCTGGTCGGCGCAGGACTGCTTGGACACGCCAATGCGTGCGGCCAGCGCGGTGATGGACAGGGCGGGCTCGTTCTCCCATGCGGCGCGAGCGGCGGCCCATTCTTCAGGTGATAGGCGTTTTCCAGACATGGCCTGATGCTACCGTCACGTCACCACTTGCCGGGCGACGATCTCAAAGGGGGTCTCGGGGGTGACGGCGTCGTTGCGCACGCAGCGGATGCCGGCGTCGCGGGTGGTGCGTGGCAGCTTCATGCCGCACGAGCAGATGACGGCGGCTGACCTGCTGATGCCGCTGATGCCACAGCCGGTGCAGCGGAACATGGAGGTGCCGTCGGGGTTCTTGCTGGACATGATCCTGGAGAAGCACACGCGGCACACGTGGTCGGTGAATGCCCAGGACCTGCTGGGGTCGTTTGGTCCGGGGATCTCGAGCTCGACGGGCTCGTCGGCAGCCGACGGGAAGATCAGGCGGGGCTTCATCAGAACAGCGATCCTTGCCGGACCTGAAGCCCGGCGGTTTTGTTCGGCATGAACGTGACGGTGCCCTTGCTGTCGCGCAGCGCGGCCAGCACGAGTTCTTCGGGGTGTTCGGTCCGTGGCCTAGCCAGGATGCGGACGGCGCCGGCTTCGCTGATGCAGATGGCGCGGGCGTCGAGGGGGCGCATCTTGGTGGGCTTGGAGCCCTTGGCATTCTTGCCGGTCTTCCACTC
>NZ_WUJP01000218.1 GCF_009806515.1 Geminicoccus flavidas
GCGCTCGCGGTTCCAGCATGAGACGCAGAGGTGCTTGTCGAGCAGCCAGCCACGTGAGGATGCGCGGGCGCAGCGTGCGCAGGTGAGTGAGCCCTTGAGCGGTGAGCAGGATGCGAGTTCCTCGCCGGCGTGGGATGCGCCGATCGGGCATGATCGGCAGGCTGCGCGCTTCTCGTTGCCGTCGTTGGCGGCTTTCCAGTTGTTGGCGCAGGACTCGGTAGAGAGGGAGGCTCGCAGGCGTTCGCAGCGGAACATCTGACGGTCGAACCCCTCGATGGTGAAGTATTCGATCATGCGCGGGTAATCGTCTAAGGATTTCAAGGGCTTGCCTGCCATCAATGATCAAATTTTAGCAGACTTACAAGAAATGCAGGATGTATAGCAGTGAGCGATTCTGTAACTACGGGAATACCCTGCCGTATTCGCGCATTGTGCGGCAAATCCAGTGGTGACGTGTTGCTTTTCAACGTCAGCTCGTGACTTCCCGGGGTGGCTTGGCGGGGCTGTCACCGAGTTATTGCTCAAAAATGTCTGGTTGCGGGCTTGGTTACACCTAACTATATGATTTCATTGGGAAAACTGCGTTGTAACCGCGAAACCGGAAAAACTCAGAAAAGACAGACAACCCCAATGCGTGTGTGTGCGCGTGCATGCGCATGCGTGGGTGCGCGTGCATGTACGTATCTATAACTATAACTATATGGTTACATGGTTATATTGAATATATAGACGATGTATTTCCATTATAAATCAATGACTTAGGCGCGTAACCGAAAACGGAACCGGTCGCGGTGGTTGCGGTTACGCGGTTACGGCAAATTGTCGTCGGCGGGGTATTTGGGCGACATTTGGGGAGATCTGCGGCTATGCCTGTTTTTCCGGTTACAAGGTTACGCTTATAAATCAATGACTTACGCGAGGGGTGCTATAACCGGGTTACGCCGATTGCCGGTGCGCGATGCCCGCGTGGCGACGGCCGAGGCGGCGCAACCCGGGGCGGAACGGGCGCAAAAAAGCCGCCTGGGGCGGGGCGGCTCGGGGCCGTGCAACCGGTGGGGTGGTTACGCGGTGGGTTGGCTGTCCATGCCGCTCAGATCCTTCTCGCCACCCAGCGCAGCGATCAGCTCGGCCATCAGCTTGCCGAACTCTCCGGCGAACAACGCCAGGTCGCTGTCGCGGCGCTCGTCGTCGGCTTTGTCGATGCTCGTTCCGTCGCCTTCCTTCAGCACATCCAGCGGCGCGATGCCCTTGATGTTCAGGCCCTCGTCGAGCACGAACGAGATCCGGTCGGCCCAGGTCATCGCCAGGCGCGTGCACTGCTTGCCGCTGCCGATGTGCCGGCGCACGTCGTCGGCATCGATCGAGTGCTTCACGTAGCGGATCGCGGCGCCGCTTTCGCCAGACGCGCGCAGCTCGGTGTCCTGGTCGATGCTGAAGTTGGCCGGCGCTTCGTCTTCGGCCAGCCAGCCGGTCATGGCATGGGCGGGGCTGGTGACCACGTAGAGGTTCTCCAGCGGGAACTGGTCGAAGGTCTTGGCCAGCCAGCCGATGACCTCGTCGGCCTTGGCACTGGACGCGGTGTCGATCACCAGGAAGCCGCGCGCCAGATCGAACAGCACGCGGGTGTCGCGGCTGACGCTGAACGCCTTGGGCAGCAGTTCGTCGGTGACGCGCTCCTTGATCTCCTTCATCTGCTTGCGGCCGGGCTTGTAGCCCTGCTGTTCCTCGATCTCGGCGGCGCGGGCCTTGGCCATCTCGTTGACCACGCTGGACGGCAGCAGCTTCTTGCTGGTGCGCAGCGTCATGAGGACGGCATCGCCGACGCGGCGGATCAGGCTGTCTTGGCCCTCATAGGGCGGCGCCCAGCCCAGCGACTGCATCTCCAGGTTGGTGCCGCCGATGAAGCGGAACTTCGCCAGGTGCTCGTCGAGGTCGTGGGCGGCGAACAGATCGGCCGCGCCGCTGGTCAGCCGGTAGACGCGGGCATTCTTGAAGAATTGGGATTGGCTCATTTTTGTTTGGGGTCGAGGTTCAACTGCTTGAGGCGGCGGTAGACGCTGCGGCCACTGTCTGGCTGCAGGCGGCGGGTGCCGGCGATGCCGGGCAGGCTGGCGTCGGCCACGGTGCTGGAGCTCGTGGGCTCCAGGCCGTGCAGGCGCAGCGCCTGGCGGATGCGTTTGGCTTGCTTGGCGTTCATGGTGACAGGCGCCGGGCGGACCGGCGCTCGGCTGGTTACGCGGTGATGCGGGCGTGCCACTTGCCCGACGGCAGGCGCTCGCGCTTGACCTGCATGCCGCGACGGCCGCCAGGGATGGTCAGGGTGCCGAGGTGGGCCTTGCGGGCGACCGAGACCGGCGTGGGCACGCGGGCGCCGCCCGTCTCCAGGGCGAACTTGATGGAGCGATTGAAGGCGCTCTTGCGGCTGGTGTGCGTCTGCACGTTGCGGCCCCAGCGGCTGCCACCGTGCGGCTGGCGGTTCACCGGGTCGAAGGCGACGGGCGGCGCGGCGGCCTGGAACAGGTGGGTGAGGCCCAGCACGCCCAGCAGGCGCATCGCGGTATTGTTGACGGTACGACGGAACATAGGGGTTTCCTTGAAAATCAGGCACAGCGCCTGCCGGACGGCCGCACGCGACCGTCGAGCCGGGGCTGTTAGGCTTCCTGCTTCGAGACGATGCTCATGGCGAACCCCACCATGCCTTCGCGCAGGATCTTAACCGCAGGCAGGTGGCTGGGACCTGGTTTGCCGGCCTCATCGGGCAGCATGGTGGTGCACTGCAGGTCACCGTTCTCGGGGTGCTCGCCAAGCGCAAATGAGGCGATCATCGCGATGCCGTGCTCCTTGCAGATGCCAATGATCTGGGTCATCAGCGGGCTGATCTGCGCGTCGTAAATCTGCTCCTTGGGGAGCACGATGGGCTGGTCTTGGTTATCCATCCTTTCTTCCTTGTGCGCCGTAGCGCGTTGATCCAGGTCACAGCGCCTGCCGATACCCCGCGCGCGGGGCATTAGCCGAAGCTGTTAGGCGGCCGGCAGTTCGGGGGTGGCGGCTTCGGGCAACGCCAGCCAGGCCGGGCGATCGCCAGCGAAGCGCGCGGCGTCGCAGTCCCGCAGGCCCATCATCACGCCAAAGTATCCGGTGTCGCCGGCATAGGCGGTATGGATGACCACCATTTCGCCGTCGTGCAGGGCCGTAATGGCGCAGATGCCCTTCATCACATTGCCCAGGTCGCGCGCTGCGTCCTCGAAATCCACCAGGTTCTGCGGCCGGAACTGCGTGGGCTTATCGTTCGCCGGTATCTTCTTCGGGATGACCTTGCGCCAGTTGGGGAACTTGCCGGCGACTGGTTCAAACTCGACGAAGCAGCCGCTGCCCAAGCGGTACATGGGCGCGGCCCAGCGCTGTCCGGTGGGCCCATCGCGGAGTTCGACAGGCACGGTTCGAACCGCCGCATTCTTAAGGCTTCTGCCGCCTGCCATGCAGTTGGCCAGCATCAGCTTCACGACGTCGCCAGGGATGATGAAGTTGACGGGCGCGTCGATGGTGTTCTCGGCCTCGCGGCGGATCGCCAGCAGGCGGTGGCCGTCCGTGGTGACCAGGACGGTTTCCTTGGCCGTGGCTTCGACGTGCACGCCGTTCAGGTAGTAGCGGATGTCGGCCTTGGCCATCATTCGGGAGACGGCCTTGAGGGCAGGCAGATACACCTGCACGGTCTGCTTGGGGGTGGTCATATCCTTCCTTGTTGTGTGGTCAGGTCACAGCGCCTGCCCATGCCCCGCGCGCGAGGCATGAGCCGGGGCTGTCAGGCTGTTGCGACCAATGCGGGGCTGTCTGGCTCAAAGGCGATGAAGTCGAGCAGCCCTTTCGTTGTGTCGTTGAAAACAAACAGGACACCGCTATCGAAAGACTTCTCGAACCTCAGACGGTGCAGCACCACCCCGTCTCTCGTGCGGACATCTACGGCCATGTGCGAAAGTTCGCACTGTGTCACCACGATCTCGTGGTCGGAGGACCGGAATTGCAGCATGGTCGGCTGGAGGCGCTTCGCGATGATGGGATAGATGCGTGCCGCCGCAGCGCGCCGTTGCTTGTACACCTGTTCCAAAAACGCTGGCGGGATGACACCACGGGGGTTTGGCTTGTACGGAGCGGTCAACGCTTCCTCGATTGCCATGCCTTTTTGCAGCCTCGCACGGACGCTCTTGTGGCTTACTGCGCCGAAGCGCTTCGCCAGCTCCGGGAGATACCCTGTCACGCCAAACGCCGTGTATTTGGTGCAGCGCTTCTCGCGGCCTTTCTCGGCACCGCGCGCCATTGCGGCGCGGCTCTCGTCGCTCAGGCATAGCCCCCTACCGCGCAGGCGTTCATGCAAGTCTGCGAGCCGCTTTTTCGTCGCGAGGCTTTGGCCGC
>NZ_WUJP01000219.1 GCF_009806515.1 Geminicoccus flavidas
CATTCACAAACTGGATATCGGCGGCTTCAGGCATTTTCAGTAGGCGGCGGAGCTTCGTGTTGGATATGCCAATCAATTGGCGGGTGAAAGAAAAGCTATGCCCGCGCTGGGCGTGTTTCCGGGCGAGTTCGATTTCCTTGCACATGGCTTTCCTCAGTGCTGCCCCGGCGAACCGGGGCGGGGTTGTTAGAAGGTCGGCACGGCCGCCATGGCGCAGCACAGCACGACCAGAGCGGTGAGCAGCGCGCCGCCGAGCATCCACCAGCCTGCCTCGACCCACTTGCGCGGTCGGCGCTTCGGGTGCCTGGGCGTGTACTCGCACAGCGACGGGCGCAGAATGGCGGCCTGCACGTTCATGGCGTCGCGGTCGATCGCCGGGTTCTTGCCCAGGTAGACGCCGCCACGGTGGTCCAGGACCTCGCGCTCGCGCGGCTTCCATTGCGAGCCGATCGCCACCTTCGGGGCGAGGTTCTTGCGTTCGGCGGCGGGCAGTTCGAGGCGGCCGGCGAGGGCGGTGTTCAGGTTGACGAACGGGTGCATGGTTGTCTCCGTGCTTATTGGTTGTTGCGGGCTGGCTTACCAGCCGATGAAGTAGCCGAGGACGGCCAGAAGAACGATCAGGTACGGCGCGTTGGCGCGCAGGTTGAACAGCAAGTCTTTGAGCATGTCAGTTTTCCGGAAGTCGGGCGCGGCCGGCGCGCGGGTCATACCATGCGTGGTCGGGGCGGCCTTCGCAGGGCAGCCAGCGGCGCCACACCTTCTGCTTGACCCGGTAGAACCACTGGCCGTCGGCGCGCTGCGCCGCCTGCTTGGCCCCGGCCGTGCCGACCGCGAAGATCGCGGCCGTGGCGCGGCCCGGCTGGGAGGTCGGGTTAAGCATCCGCTGGGCACGGCTATTCAGCGTGCGCAGTTGCTGGATGGCTTTGAGCTGGTAGCGTTGGACGGGAGGCATATCGATCACTCGTTTAATCAAATTTGATGCAATGGAGTGAACTATACGCCTTTCCCGTGACTTTGCGTGAATTCCAGAGAACTTTTTTGTAACAGCGACAGATCAGAACGGCGGCTCATCATCATCGAGCAGGACACGGCGCGGCGCCACGCCGGCCGGCTGCGGCGGCGGTTCATCGTCGACGAACGACAGCGGCAGGCTGATAACCTTGGACGTCGTGCCGCCGATGCGCTCCGACTTGTTGTCGTGCCGCGTGGCGCCGGGCACGCGCAGCAGCACGCCGCGCAGATCGGCCTCGTACTTGGTGCCGTGCACGAGGGCCTTGGGCTTCTCCGAGCGGTTCGAGATCAGCAGGCGGCCGTCCTTCACGCGCAGCCCGTAGCGCTGGAGCACCGCATCGGCCTCCGCCGACGTGAGATTTCCCGCGCCTTCCACAGACTTGTTCACAGCCACGCGCACCAGTTCCCAGACCGACAGGGTGTCGCCGCCCTTGAGCCTGACGTGCGCCTCGAGCAGCGCCGCCAGGGCATGCGAGGCCTCATCCTCGTCGGCGCCCTCCAGGTGCTCGGACCAGTCGTACTCGTCGATCATGTTGGCCGCCTGCTCGGGCGTGACCAGCTCGCGGCTGGTGAGCGACCACGCGCCGGCCAGCATGGTGCCGTACTGGTCGCCGTCGCGCTGGCTGCCGAACTTGAGCGCGGCCGCCTTGGTGAAGGTGTCGATGTTCTTGAGCGTGATAGGCAGCAGGGCCAGGGCCCGACGGAACAGGCGCGCCGGCAGGGTCTCGTCGCGGCCGATCGCGTAGAGGGCGGCGTCGATCTTCTCCCAGGTCTCGGCGAAGTTGGTGTCCTCGCGCTTGGCCTTCATCGACAGCTTGGTCATGCGCTCGACGTCGGCCTGCTGCTTGATCGCCACCTGGATGGACGCCAGGCAGAACATCGAGCGGATGTGGAAGGAGATCGCGTCGCCGCCGGCCGAGCCCTTGAGGGTGCGAGCGTGGGATTCGGAGGACGCCTGGCGGATCAGCGCCAGGATGTTCTGCACGCGCAGCGCGTCCTTTTCCTCATTCGATTCGCTCTCATCGAACAGCACCGGCAGGGCGTCGGACTTCAGGGTCTGGCGGATGCCGGCCTCTGTCGAGTTGCCCTGCGCGTAGATTTCGATGCCGTTCATCAGCGGGTGCACGTAGCGCTCCAGCACGGTCGATTTGCCGGATCCGGCGCCGCCGGTGATCCAGATGTGCGGACGCCAGCGCAGTGCCCCGCACAGCGGCGCCAGCGCCACCCAGCCGGCCAGCAGCGCGGAGCTGCCCGCCTTCGACCAGCGGAACATCTTGGCCACCTCCAGCAGGTGCTGGCCTTCGCTGTCGGTGAGCTCGTCGGCGGCCGGCTCGGGCAGCGGGAAGCTGAGCTCGTAGACGTAGCGCGACTTGATGTGTGTGATGCTGGTGGTGACGCCGTCGACCGACAGGTAGCTGCCGTGGTGGAACACGACGCGGCCGGCGTCCGGCCAAGCGCCACGCCCGCGCAGGCGGGACGGGTCGTAGATGCCGGCGCGGTTGCAGCCGCGCATGAGCCAGTCCATGGCAATGTCGCGGTCGACGCCGCCGCCCTTCTTGGGGAACTCCATCTCCCACCAGTTCAGCGGCGCCAGGGCGATCAGGCCCGACACGGTGAAGTCGCCCTTGGTGTAGACCAGGACCTGTTTCTTCTCGTGCTGGAAGAAGTAGTAGCGCTCGTGGTCGTAGCCGAGCATGACGAAGTGCCCGCCGGTGTCGTAGGCCTGCACGGCCGGGCCGCGATCCTCTGGGGGGGCTGCGGGTGCCGGTGCGGGCGCCGAATCCTGGCTGGCCTCGGCCGGCGGCTCGTAGGCGTCGTCGGCTTCCCAGGGAGGGGTGTCGTCGGAGCTGGGCTCGTCGTTGAGGACGGCGTCGATGATCGCCTTGACGGCTGGCAAGCCCTCCAGCTCGTGCAGGTCGTTGAAGTCGGTCGGCTCGCCGCCGATGTCCACGAATTCCGGGATCGCCACGCGGCCGTTCACTTCCTTGGCCGCCGCGCGCGCGTAGTGCACGCCGGGGTTCTCGACGGGCCGGGTGGTCCAGCGGTCGTTGTCGGCGCAGAACACCAGGGTGAAGTCGGAGAACTTCTTGCGGAAGATGCGGGCGACCGGCGCGATGTTGCTGGTGTCGAAGCACACCACCACGGCGTGGCCGGTGGCCTCGTGCAGGCTGGCGCCGGTGGCGAAGCCCTCGCAGAACAGGACGGTGTTCGCGACCGGCTTGCCGATGGTGTAGAACACGCCGATCTTGCGGCCGCCGTACAGGTAGGTCTTGTCGCGCAGCACGCCGCCGATCTCGACCTGCTCGGGGAAGATCGCCTGCAGGGACCAGACATTCTTGTCGAGGTCGCGCAATTGCAGGACCAGCGCGTTCTCGGTGACGGTGTAGAACTCGCCGTCGGCGTTGACCGACTTCCACGGGGCGATGCGCGCGCCATGGGCCTGGATGCCCTTGCGCTCCAGATATGGGTGCTCGACGGCAGGCGTCGCCGCTTCCCAAATCTTGACGGCGCGCGCGGCAGCCTTCGCCTCCTTCTCGCGGTCGGCCGCATCTTTGGCCTCGCGGGCCTCGCGCATCTTCTTGCGCATGGCGATGCGTTCCTCGGGCGTCATTTGCACGACACCCTTGGCGGTCCAGCGGATCTTGGTGAGGTAGCCCAGGCGCTTGTTGTCGCCGAACATGCCGGCCGGGTGGCCGTCGATGACCAGCTTGTACCAGGCGTTGCGGGAGCCCTTCTTGTCGCCGGCGACGTGCACGCGGTGAAAGAGACCGTCGGCGATGATGTCGCTGGGCTGGACGTGAATGCCGTTCGACGCCATGGCGTCAACGAACTGGGCGATTACTTCTGTCTCATGCAGCATACCGGCTCCGGTTGGAGACGGCACGGGTGTTGTTCAGCATATTGCTTCCCTCCTGCCGGGGTAGTCCGCGTGTAAAAAAGGTGGGCAGGCGGCCGCAGGAACCGCTTTTCGGCGACGGGAGCTAACCGCCGCCTGAGCCCATAACCGTGTGTAACTCGGAAAATGAAAGACGAGGACGCGAGTTGTTACGTAATATCGTGACTAGGCGTGAATGATAGCGTCGAAATCAGAGTTTCGGCGCAGTCGGTTTCATCATTTTTGTAAACCAGCCGTGGATGAGGCCACGCACGTCACTGGCTGTGCGCACGACGCCAGCGATACCGCCGTCGCCATCTACCAGCTCGATCCAGTCGCGCTGGTCCTTGCTGACCACGCCGCCGACGAGGCGCTTGGCCTCGGCGCTTAGCGCGACCGCGACAGTCTTGCCGACCATCTCCGGCGTGATGACCACCGGCAGCCAGCCGAACAGGTCGCCGGGCCCTGACACCGCCGTGTTGTCCACGTAGCCGAAGCCTACGGTGATGTGCTGCGGGTAGGGGATAATCACCGACCCGTCGGGCTGGCGCTGGCCTTTGCCCGCCCAGGCCTTGCCCGAGTTCAGGCGGAAAGCCTTGCCGCCCTGCTTACCAATTTCCAGCCAGCATTCCCGCTGCTGCGGGTTCTCACGTGCGCCCATTCGGGACCACCTTGTATTCGTCGATCATGTCCCAGAGCAGCGTCTGCGCTGGCCAGGGACCGAACTCGCCGAGGTCTGGAAAGCGGACCTTGACGAGCGTGCCGGGCGGCAGCGGGTTGATCCGGCTGCCGTTCCAGCGCAGCCACTCGCCGTCGTTGGCGGAGATCAGATCGTTCACGCTGCCGTTGTTCATCATGTCCCCCTGGAAAGTTGGTCGATGGCCTCGCGGGCCTTCGCCTCAGCAAGTAGCGAGCCGTAGGAGACGTTGTCCTCAGCCGAATCCGCGTGGTAGCCGGGCGCGGAAAACAGCCGGACCTGCTTGAGCACTTGCAGGAACAGCCACGCCTCGGCCTCGCTGATGGCGCGCTCGCCAGTGCGTCCGGTGATGGCGTTGAAGGCTGCCGCGATGCGGCCGGCGCTGCGCTCGCCGCCGGGTTGATCGTAGGCCTTGGCACGCTCGCGCTGGTGCTGCGCGGCGCGCCCAAGGATGGCGGTGGCAGACGGCAGGGTGCCGTCCGCCTCATGGGAGGCGGGATTGCTCATAATTGATCAAAAAGGAATATCGTCGTCCATGTCGCTACGCTGGGCCGGGGCCTGGCGCTGCGCCGGTGCCGCCTGGCGCTGGCCGCCGCCATTGCCGCCGTTGCTGTCCTTGGGCGCGAAGCACGACACCATGATGCTGTCGCTGCCTTCCTTGAACGGCACGCCGGCCGGATTGAACGAGCGCTTCATGACGATGAACGGGCCGTCGTCGCCCTGGAACACGGCGCCGATGTTCTCGTAGCGGTTCTTGGTCTCGCCATCCTTCTGGTAGGTGCCGGTCTTTACTGCGAGGTCGTACTTCTTGGTCATGGCCATAATGCCTTCCCTTGGTGTGATGATGCCCGGTCGGGGCGGTTAGAAATCGATGGTTGCCTGCGCGAGCGCGGGCGTGGTGTCGCCGGTGACGGCGCGCCAGACGGCCAGATGGTCGTCCAGCCGGGTGCGCAGCTCCCGCAATTGCTTGGGCTTCATGGCCTTCACCTCGAAGGTGGCCACGCCGAACACGTCGGCGATGTTCTGCCCGGTCTGGTCGCGCCAGGCGCGCAGGTCGGTGAGCAGGCCGTCGACCAGGGCTTCCTTTTCCTTGCGGGCCTGGAGCACGTGGTTGGCGCGGCCGCGCGAGTAGCCGAGGTTGCGGCGCAGTTCCTCGACGGTCTGCGCCTTGCCCTGCTCGCGGTAGGCCTCTTTCTTCTGCTGGGCGACGATCTCCGGATCCAGCTCGCCTAGGCGGCCCTCGACGACCTTGGGCATGCGCTGGGCGGCCTGCTGCTCCAGGGGGATCGGCTCGCCGCAGGTCGGGCACTTGTCGTCGGGCTTGCCCTGCTCCTTCAGCTCCAGCACGTCGAAGATGGTCTTGCACTTCTTGCACTGCGTCATGCCGGGATAGGCGAGCGGCTCGGCTTCCTTCTTGCTGCCGCGCGGCTTCTTCTTGCGACCCACCAGACACTGGCTCCAGTCGCGCGCCACGCTGGGGAAGCCGTGCTTGACCTTGAACTCGCCGTCGACCCAGCGGCCGACGTTGCCGGCGTGATCCAGCAGGAATGCCTCGACCTTGCCCTCATCGGGTCGCATGACGCGGCCGGCCTGCTGGAGGAACACGATCTCGGAATGGGTCGGTCGCAGCATGATGCACGTGACCAGGCCCGGGCAGTCGAAGCCCTCGGACACCAGGTCCACCGTGCAGATGCCGTCGATCTCGCCGCGATCGAGCTCGTCCACGATCTGCGTGCGCTCGGCCTCGGACACCATGTCCTTGTCGCCGACCAGCAGCTTGAATCGGTAGCCGGCCGCGTTGAAGGCGTCGCGCACGTGGATGGCGTGTTTGACGTTCACGCAGAACGCCACGGCGCGCGTGCCCGGGCAGACCTCGGTGTATTCCTTCACGGCGTTGCCGATCAGGTGCGGCTTGTCCACGCGGTGCGCGAGTTCCTTGGCGTCAAGGTCGCCCTCGGCGTTGAGCTTCACGCCCTCGATGTCGGGCAGCTCGGTGCTGCCGAACACGCGCGGCTTGATCAGCGCGCCGCGCTCGATCAGCTCGGGCACGCTCGGGCCCTCGACCACGACATCGGCGATGCCGCCATGGCCCTTGCCCATGCCTCGGAAGTCCGGCCGGCCGGGTGACGCCGTGACCAGCAGGGTCTTGGGCTCGCCCATGGCCGACCAGACGGCGCCCCACTTGTTGTCGGCCTGGACGTGGTGGCCTTCGTCGAAGATCAGCAGGTCGGCCCGGATCACCCCTGACGCCAGCATGGCGCGGCCGCGTTTCGAATTCAGCGAATCGACGCTGGCGACCTGCACCATGGCGCGCGGCTTGGGGCTGGCCCAGGGGGCGATCAGCCCGTGGTCGATGCCCAGCTTGGACAGCGACTTGGACGCCTGCTTCAGCAGTTCCTTGCGGTGCACGATGATCATCACGCGCCGGCCCTTCAGGGCGGCAGCGTCACCGATGTAGCAGAAAGTGTACGTTTTCCCGCCACCGGTCGGGAGCACGAACAGGACCACGCCGTGGTCGCGGAAGGCGATGCGGATCTCGCCGACCGCCTTCTGCTGGTAGTCACGCAGGACGATGTTGGACACGTGCTTACACCCGGCGCGTGCGGGCGGCCTGGTGGGTTGCGCCGTTGGCCTCGGCCTCGGCGACGATGGTCTGCATCTTGGTGACCAGCTCGACCGTCTTGGGCGAGTTCGCGCGCCAGCGGTCCGGCGTGGCGCGCGCAATGCCAGCTTCCTTGCACAGCGAGTTCCAGGTCATGCCCACGGCCTTCGCGCGCGCCTCGAGGTCGGCCAGCGTTTGCTTGAACACTGCGTCGAAGCGCTGGTCGTCGGCCGGGTCGGTCCGGTCATTGGGAAGTGCTTTAGGGTCGTGGCTATTCATGAGTGCCTGATGGCTTGATTGAATGGATGAGCCTGCATTTTGACCGAAAAAGAGTAAACGTGCAAATCCGGTGTAGTGCTTACTTGTGAATTTTTGTGCGGTTACAATAAAGATCGTGAATAACCGTGCACACCGATTGATGTTTACTCAAAAAATAGGCACAATTCATCCATCTTGACCCACCCACCAGAGGAAAACGATGGAAATTGAGCCACATGGCTTGGTCGAATGCACGAACGAGGAATATCACTCGGGCCCAGGCATATCGAAGTCGCACCTGGACTGGATCGCGCCCGAACTCGACCGCACGCCGCGCCACTACTGGCACCAGTACCTGAACCCGGAGCGCGAGCCGGAGGAAAACACGCCGGCGCTGATCTTCGGTGACGCCGTGCACACGGCCATCCTGGAGCCTGATCGCTTCCACGAGCACGTCATCAAGGGCCTGGACCACGACCGCCGCTCGACGGCCAACAAGTTCGCCTGGGCGCAGTTCGAGGAAGAACACGCCGGCAAGATCATCCTGAAGGTCGACGACTACGCGAAAGTGTTGCGTATCCGCGACGTGGTGCACGCGCACCCGGTGGTCGGCCCCATGCTGCGCAACGGTAAGGCCGAGCAGTCCTTCTACACGGTGGACAAGGAAACCGGGCTGCTCATCAAGTGTCGCACCGACTTCCTGTCGGACGGCGGCGAATACATCCTCGACGTGAAGACGGCCGAGAGCGCCAGCCCGCGCAAGTTCGCCAAGTCGGTGGCTGAGCATCGCTACGACGTGCAGGTCGGCCATTACGAGCCGATCTTCGAGGACCTCTACGGCGAGCGTCCGAAGCACTGGTTCTTCCTGGCCATCGAGAAAGACGAGCCGTTCGCGATGGGCCTGCATCTGTTCCGCGACATCGACCGGGCGCCGGGCCGTGCGCGTGCGCGCCGCGACCTGCTGCTGATCGCGCAGTGCCGCAACGAGGGCCACTGGCCGGACCACGCTTTCGACGCAACCCCGCTTGACCTCCCCTACTGGTACAACCGCAACGACGGCTATTGAGCCGACCAAAGACCATGAAAATCCAACACGTCAAAATCTCCAATATCCTCGGCATCAAGGATCTCGAATTCGACCCGGCCACCGGGTTCAACGAAATCGTCGGCAAGAATGGCGAGGGCAAAACCTCGGTCATCGAGTCCATCAAGGAAGCGATCAAGGGCGGCCATGACGCCACGCTGCTGCGCAAGGGCGAGGAAAAGGGCGAGATCGTCCTGGTGCTCGACGACGAGCAGACCAGCATCCGCCGGCGCGTCTCGGCCTCGGGCTCGACCACGGACCTGCTGCGCGACGGCAAGAAGCAGCCCAAGGCCGTGGAGTCGATCAAGGCGCTGTCCGACATGCTGTCGGTCAACCCGGTGGACTTCCTGCGCGCCAAGCCCGCCGAGCGCGTGAAGGCGCTGCTGGAGAGCCTGCCGCTGGAGGTGGACCCGGCGCGTCTGGCTGAGGTGTCCGGCGTGGCGGTGGGAGACCTGCCCAGGGGCATGCACGCCATGCTGGCGATCGATGCCGTGCACAAGACCGTCTACGACATGCGCACCGGCGCGAACCGGGCCATCAAGGAGAAGGAAGGCTCGATCGCGCAGTTCAGCCAGACCGTGCCGGACGCGCCGGGCGGCGTCGACGGCGACGAGGATTCGCTGACCAGCCAGCTCGATACGGCGCGCGCTGCCCGCGATGCCGAGCTGGAGCGGATCCGTACCAAGATCGACGGCATCCGCAAAACGACGGCCGACAAGAAGCAGGCCCTGCGGGACGCCGCCCAGGCCGAAATCGACAAGATCAAGGAGAAGCTGGCGTCGGACCTGGCGGCCGAGGACGCCGAGCTCGCGCGCGTCGAGGGCCTCGCGCAGACGCAGACCGACAAGACCAAGGACAAGTTCCAGATGACTGCCGGGCCGCTCGCGCAAGCGCTGTCGGCCATCCGCACCAACCGCGACGTCGCCGCCAAGCGCCAGCAGGCGCTCGACTTCATCGCCACCATGAAGGACGAGCTGTCCGAGCTGATCGAGGAAGCCGAGGGCCATACCGAGGCCCTGGCGCGCATCAACGCCTACAAGTCCGAGCTGCTGGCCGACCTGCCGATCCCGGGCCTGGAGGTGCGTGACGGCGAGATTTTCCGCGACGGCATCCCGCTGGACCGCATCAACACGGCCGGCCAGGTCAAGATCGCCGTCGAGATCGCCAAGCTGCGCGCCGGCGACCTGAAGGTGTGCGTCGTGGACGGCATCGAGCTGCTCGACAGCGAGGCCTACGAGGAATTCCGCGAGCAGATCGAGGCCAGCGGCCTGCAGCTCTTTGTTGCCAAGGTCGGTGACACGGAACTCACGATCAATCCCTAGAATTCCCTGCCGTTACCTATTCTTCCCGCCATTCCAGTACAATGGCGGTTCTCACCCAACCTATACTTCATTCACCAAATCATTCCGGAGAACTCATGGATAACCTGCCCGCCACCATCGACCACGGCGCCCCGGTCGCGCACAGCCCCTTCGCTCGCCTTGCTGCCCATGATGGCCGCAACGTCGGCGCGGTGGCGATCGAATCCGACCGCGCGATCGCCGAGGCGCAAGGCCAGCTCACCCTGGCGAAGAAGTTCCCGCGCAGCATGACGGCGGCGATCGCCGAGTTCACCGACACCTGCAACAGCCCGGAATTCGCTGCGACTGCGTTCTACAGCGTGCCCAACCGTGGCAGCGGCCCCAGCATCCGCTTCGCCGAGGAAGCCGCTCGCTGCTACGGCAATTTCCAGTACGGACACCGCGAACTCAGCCGCGTCCCGGCCGGCCCCGGCCCCCATGAATACGGGCGCAGCGAGGTCGAGGTGTTCGCCTGGGACATGCAGAACAACAACTACAGCAAGCGCCAGGTCACGGTCGTCCACGTCCGCGATACCAGCCACGGCCCGAAGAAGCTCACCGACCAGACCGACATCGACAACCGGATCGCCAACGTCGCCAGCAAGCAGATGCGCGGCCGCATCCTGGCGCTGCTGCCCAAGCACATGGTCGCCATCGGCCAGGACGTCTGCAAGCGCACCATTGCCGGCGGCGGCGAGACCCCGCTGCGCGAACGCCTGATCAAGATGGCGGCGGCCTTTGCCAAGTACGGCGTGAACGACAAGCACCTGGTCGCCTACCTCGGGCACCCGGTGGACGACACCACCGTCGACGAGCTCGGCGACCTGATGGGCATCTACAACGCCCTGCGCGAGGGCGCGAAGGCCAGCGACTACTTCAAGCTCGACGGTGAAGCCGAGGTCGTCGACGACAGCGAGACGGCTGCCGCCAAGGCTGTGGTCAACAAGCAACAGGCCGCGAAATCGGCAGACAAGCCGGTAACGGCCAAGAAGGCCGAAAAGCCTGTACATACAGCGGGAAATGCCGCCGCCGCGCAACAAGCAGCGCAAACCGACAGCAAGCCCGCGCAAAAAGTGAGCAAGCCGGAGGAAGAAGAACCCAAAGAAGCAGCCGTAGAGCAGGCGGCGAGCGTCCCGGAAACGAGCCAGTCCCCGGCCGCGACTCCTGAAGAAAAGGATGTGTTCTGATGACCGCCGACGACACCACCACCCGCGTGCGTGAGCTTTCCACGCAGGAAGTCGTGGAGCGCTACAACGGGCGGATCTCCAAGCGGACCCTCGACAACTGGCGTAGCCAGGGCAAGGGACCGAAGTACGTGCGTCGCGGTGGCAAGATTTTCTATCCGATCGACCTGCTGGAAGAATGGGACCGCAACAGCGTCTTCCAGTCCACGTCGAACTACAAGGCCGCCTGATCAACAGCGGGGCCGGCCGGCCCCGTTCTTCGAGGAACAACTATGGAATGGAGCGCGCAGCAAGATCGCGCCCTTCAAGCCGTGCGCGCATGGCTGAAGGACCAGAAAGGGAAGCAAGTATTCAAGCTGTTCGGCTACGCCGGCACGGGTAAGACCACGTTGGCGATCGAGCTGGCGGCAGGGGTGAAGGGCACCGTTCTGTTCGGCGCCTATACCGGCAAGGCCTGCCTGGTGATGCGCCGCAAGGGATGCGTCGGCGCCTCGACCATCCACAGCATGATCTACAAGTTCGACGAGCACGTGAACGGCCAGCCAGCCTTCGTGCTCAACGAGGACAGCAACGTCCGCAACGCCAAGCTGGTGATCATCGACGAGTGCTCGATGGTCGACGAAGAACTGGCGCGCGACCTGCTGTCGTTCGGCACGCGCATCTTGGTGCTGGGCGACCCCGCGCAGCTCCCGCCGGTGAAGGGCTCGGGCTTCTTCACCCAGGGCGAGCCCGACGTGATGCTGACCGACATCCACCGCCAGGCCGCCGACAACCCCATCATTCGCCTGTCGATCGACGTGCGCGAGGGACGGGGCCTGCGCCTGGGCGAGTACGGCGAGAGCCGCGTCTGCACGCGCCGCGACATCGACGCCGAGCAGGTGCTGGCGGCCGATCAGGTGCTGGTGGGCCTCAATCGCACGCGGCGCGGCTTCAACGGCCGGATCCGCGAGCTGAAGGGTTTCACGAGCCACCTGCCGCAGCGCAACGACCGGCTGATCTGCCTGAAGAACAAGCGCGACAAGCAATTGCTCAACGGCGGCATGTGGACGGTCAAGCGGGCCGGCCAGCCGGACGAGCGCGGCATCATGGAGATGGCCGTCCTGTCGGACGACGACCCCATGCTCGACAGCCCGATCGACGTGAACGTCTACCAGAACTTCTTCGTCGGCACCGAGGAAGCGCTGCACTGGCGCGACCGCATGTACACCGAAGAATTCGACTTCGGCTACGCGATCACCACGCACAAGAGCCAGGGCAGCCAGTGGGACGACGTCATGGTTTTCGACGAGAGCGCGGCGTTTCGCGAGAACGCGCGCCGCTGGATTTACACCGCAATCACCCGCGCCGCAGAGCGCGTGACCACAATCATCTGAGGGAAGACATGGAACACCTGCCTGAATTCAAAGAACACGACACCACCATCATCGGCTGGTGGAACGACCCCAATGACCTCGGCGTGGCCGCGTTCCGCGACCGCGTGCTCGAGGTGCTGAACCGGCGCGACTTCGGCATGGGACGCGATCCCTATTACACGAAGCACTACAAAATCCTGGCCAAGTACCACCACTACGGCCGCCAGGGCGCGCTGGAGGTGAAGACCGAGGCCAGCGGCCGCTCGTGCAAGATCGAGTTCTTCCAGAACCTCGTCGTCGAGAACCGCAACGGCGGCTACTACGACTTCGGCAAGCGCCAGAAGATGCCCTACCTGGTGGGCAAGCAGTACGAGGCCGCGCGCCGCGCGATCGCCGCGCTGATCGAGAGCCTGGGCGGCACGCTGAAGCTGGACGTGAAGCTCAAGGGCTACGCCCTCCTGAAGGCCGAGCGCGACGAGCTGGACGCCTTCCACCGTGGCCGCATGTATGACCGCGCGCCCGAGCTCTATAACGCCACGTCCGGCGCGAAGAAGCGCTTGCGCGACGGCGACATCGTCTTCTTCCGGCACTTCGACGGCCGCTGGCAGCGCGGCCAGACCTGGCACCACATCAACAACATGTGGTGGGTGCTGCTGCCGTGCGGCACCGTGCGCAACATCGCCGCCTTCGAACTGTTCCACCGCGAGGACATTGGCGAGCTGCGCGGGCGCTGGTTCAGCCAGCAGC
The DNA here is from genome assembly GCF_009806515.1 of Geminicoccus flavidas. Classification (GTDB taxonomy): domain Bacteria; phylum Pseudomonadota; class Alphaproteobacteria; order Geminicoccales; family Geminicoccaceae; genus Geminicoccus; species Geminicoccus flavidus. The sequence goes on from NZ_WUJP01000219.1 coordinate 13,151, forward strand.
GCGTCGCCAAGCGCCTGGGGGATCTGAAGGAGCGGGCCGTTCGCGCCGAGCGCTTCGAGCAGGCCGCCGTGCTGCGCGATGTGCTCGCCCGTGTGGCCCCCCTGAAGGTGGCCGCATGAAGTGGTCGGAAACCAGCATTGGCCGCGCGCTGGCCCTGCAGTTCTTCAACCGCAAGTACCTGTGCGTCGTGCCCAACTGCAACTGGACCGGCCACGAGTGCGACCTGCTCGCCGTGACCGAGAACCTCCGGCTCATCGACGTCGAGATCAAGATCAGCCGGGCCGACCTGAAGGCCGACGCCAAGAAGGAGAAGTGGTGGCGCCGTGACTTCATCGGCTACTGGCCGACCGTGACAGAGATGCGCCATAGCTGGCTGTCGAACGACCTCACCTTGTTCAGCAGGGAGCGGCGCAGTCGCTACAAGAGCACGCCGAAGGACTGGCCCGACAAGGTCTGGAAGCACTACTACGCGCTGCCCAAGGAAATCTGGACGCCGGAGCTGCTGGACGCCCTGCCGAACCAGAACAGCGGCATCCTGCTGCTCGACAAGCACGGCTACCTGCGTCGGGCCGGCGAATTCATGACGGTGACCTGCCTGCGGCGCGCCACGCCCAACCGGGACGCCAAGCCGATCAGCCCGGCCGCCGCCGTGGACATCGCCCGTCTGGCCAGCCTGCGCATGTGGGACGCCTACCACCGCCTGGATGCCCTTCAACAACCGCCGGCACAGGAGGCCGCATGAAGACCCATATCACCGCGCCTGCCGGCGAGATCGGCTGGAACTACTCGATTCCCCCAGACCGTGGAGCCAAGGTCCTCCTGCTGACCGTGGGCCACATCGCCGTGCTGGGCCGCTGGGAGGGCCGCGTCG
>NZ_WUJP01000220.1 GCF_009806515.1 Geminicoccus flavidas
ACATTCATTCCGAGGCCTGGCGGCACGAATGCGAGTGCCGCTATGTCCTGGACGGGCTGCACTCGCGGGAGAGCCGCAACCGCTGGCTGTACGGCAACCCCGACGGCGAGCGGCCGCCTGACGGCGTGAGCTTTCCCAAAGGCTGCGTCGCCAAGATCCGTGGCGTGGAGGCAGCAGACCGGATCAAAGCCGGCGTGCTGGCCATCATCAAGTCCCGCAAGGCGCGAGCGGCCGCATCGTCGTGACGGGACACTACCCTCAACTCAATGGGGGTAGCCGATGCTCAGCATCGATCAAATCATCGACGAAGTTCTTCAGGCCGAGGGCGGCTACGTCAACGACCCCGCCGACGCCGGCGGCGAGACCAATTACGGGATCACCGTCGCCGTCGCCCGGGCCTACGGCTACACCGGCGCCATGCGCGACCTGCCGGTGAGCGTGGCCCGTGCGATCTACAGCAACCGCTACATCACCACGCCCGGCTTTGACCGCGTCCTCCAGATCAACGAGGCCGTCGGCATCGAGCTCATCGACACCGGCGTGAACATGGGCCCTTCCCAGGCGTCCGAGTTCCTGCAGCGCTGGCTCAACGCGCTCAACGACACCGGCTCGCGCTACCAGACCCTGTTCGTGGACGGCCGTCTCGGCCCGATCACCTACGCTGCCCTGGAAGCCTACCTGAAGTGGCGCGGCCGCGACGGCCAGACCGTGCTGGTGCGCGGCCTCAACAGCAGCCAGGGCGACAAGTACCTCCGCCTCACCGAATCACGCCCGGCCAACAAAAAGTTCCTGTTCGGCTGGATGCTCAACCGCGTCCGTATCGCCTGACCGACAAGCCATATGCTTCGGCCATGGACACTAAATCTCACTCCGGAAAATCAATAATGGAACCTACCTCCACCAGTTCCGTCGCTGGCCTTGCTCTGGTGAAGTACCTGGGTTCACAGCTTATTTTCGGCGCTTTCGCTACGGCCCTCGCCTTCATCGTCATGCCGCCGAAATCGACCCGGGAACTGTTCGGCCGCATGGTCTGTACCCTCCTGTCATCCTTCATCTACGGGCCCATCCTCGTAGCCGCCGTGCACTCCTGGTATCCGGCCCTGTTCGAGTCGGCGATCGCCGTCGCCCAGCTCAACGGCCAGGACAAGGAATTCGGCATTATGTACATCGCCGCGCCGCTCCAGGTCCTGGCGGGCATGCCGGCGTGGTGGATCGTGGGCGCCTTCATGCGCTGGTTCGACAAGCGCAAGGACGCCGACATCGGGTCGCTGATCGACGAGATCCGCGACACGATCAAGAAGTAAGCCATGCTGACAGCCAAGAACGCGCTGATCGCGCTCATCGCCCTGGCGGTGGCTGCCCTGGCCGGCGCGGGCGTCATCAGTTGGAGCTATTGGTCGCCGCGCCTGCAAGCCGCCGAGACGCGCGCTACCCGTGCGGAAGCCGACGCCGAGCGCGATCGCAAGGCAGCCAACGACACCGCCGACCTGGCGCAGCGCCAAAGCGTGGCGATCAACGATCTGGCCGACAAGCTGCGCAAGGCGGAAGAAGACGCACGTCTGGCGCGCCTCGAGGCGCAGCAGAAGCGCCGCACGGCGGAAGCCGAGGCCCAGCAGACGCTGGCCGAGACCGACCCGCCTGGTGCGTCCGATCTGGAGGCCGTGCGCGCCGCCGAGGCCGCCTTCGACGCCGAGCTGGCGCGGGAGCGCACCAAGTGACCCGCGCCCTTCTCCTATCCCTGCCGCTGGCGCTCGCCGCCTGCGCGACCACCCCGACGCCGCCCGAAGTCCGCACGGTCGAGGTCCAGATTCCCGTCCCGGTTCACTGCGTGGTGCAGCCGGTCACCAAACCAGCCTTTGCCGTCGACGCGCTGCCGCTGGGCTCCAAGGCGCCGGCGCAGATGCGCGCGCTGCGAGCCGAGCGCAAGCAGCGCATCGGCTACGAGGCCGAGCTCGAAGCGGCGCTGCTGCGCTGCATGAAACCCTGATGTCGTTCGAAGATCGCGCCCAGGAGCATGAGGTCCTGGAATGGGAGCTGCGCAACGCTGCCCGCCCCGCCAAAAGGAAATTCGCACCCAGCGAGCCAGAGTATGGGCCCGCCGAGTGCGATGACTGTGAAGCCGAGATGCCGGAGCCGCGCCGCGCCTACGGCTACCACCACTGCGTGCACTGCGCAGAGCGGCGCGAGAAGCGGCGCTAGGCGGCCGCCGCCGGCTTGCTCCAATTGCCGGCAATCACCTCCGCCATCTTATCGGCCACCTTGGCCTGATCACCCACGAGCCCGTGCAGATAGCGCTCTGTCGTGGATAGCTGACGGTGCCCGAGCGCTGTGGCGATCTGCTTCTGCGTGAGCCCCGCCATGTGGCCGAGGGACGCGAAGCCGTGGCGTAGGTCGTGGATCCGCAGCGCCTTGGGCAGCCCGGCGCGCGCCTTCACGATCGCCCAGGTCCCGTAGGGCGACTGCATGCTGCGCCCGTCGAGCCGGCCCGGGATGAGCCACTCGTTCTCCGGCAGGGCCTTGATGATGTCGATCGCGGCCTGCGACAGCGGGATGCGCCGCTGGCCGACCTTGCTGTCGGGCAGGAGCAGCAGCCGGCGCTCGAAATCCACCCAGGACCGCTTGGCCTCCATGATCTCCGACTTGCGGCAGCCGGTGAGCATCAGCAGCCGCACGAAGGCCGCGAAGGCCGGCCGGATGGCGCCGTCGTTCACCAGCTCGGTGAGCGCGGCGTCCAGGCAGGCGATCTGCTCGGGCGTGAGGATCAGCTCGCGCTCGGGGATCTTGTACTTCTTCAGCCGCCGGCACGGGTTGGTGCCGGGTGCCCGCCATTCCCAATCCTCGGCGAGGTTCAGCGCCTTGGAGAGGATCGCCACGCACTGGTTGGCCACGGCCGGCTTCTCGGACAGGCTGCCCTGCAGCTTGAGGATGTCGGCCTTGGTGAGGTCGCGCACGCGCTTGGTGCCCATGGCCGGCAGGATGTGGCAGCGCCAGTTGATGTCGTCGCGCTCGCGGCTGCTGGCCTTTTTGAACGGGATGGCGTGCTCCTTGGTGAAGCGGCGCTCGAGGTCCGCCACCGTGGGCGCGTCCTTGTCCTGGCGGCGCTGCGCGGCCGGGTCCTCGCCGGCGGCGACTGCCGCGAACACCTTGCGCGCCAGGTCGCGCGCGCGGTCCGGCGGCATGTCGGTGCAGCGCGCCACGGTCATCTTGCGCTGCACCTTGCCATCGATGGTCCGGTACCGCGCCACGTAGGTCTTGCGGCCGCTGGGCTGGACGCGGACGCCGAAGCCCGGTGCTTCCGTGTCCCATACCCACTGGTCCGTTTCGCCCGGCTTCAGCCCATCGACCAGGGTCTTGGTCAGCTTCGGCATGCTCAGCTCCTGCGCCCGAAAGCTGCGCCCGAAAATTTGGGCCCGAAATCTCCGGGCGCAGGTCGGGCGCAGTTTTGCGTGAATGAGGGTGATCCCGGGCGCAAGTTAGGGAAGTCGGGCGCAGGGAAGGAGCGGTATAACCCGTTGAAATCAGCCACTTTCGTGTATCTCCGTGAAAACCAGAGAACACTTGCCATACAAACTCAAAATCCGGTTCCGAAAGGAGTGTCGGTTCGATTCCGACCGCCCGCACCAACCCGTGCAGCCGATCATAAGGGCAGCCGGGGCCAGGAGGCCCGGAACTGCGGTCTTGCTGGACTGTTGCCGGTGCGTATCGAAGAGCCGGGCATCCTCATGCGCGACCTTGCACGCTCCCGCGAGCGGATGGTGGATGTGCAACTCGCCAGGCGAGGCATCCACGACCGCCACGTCCTGAATGCCATGGGCCGCGTGCCGCGCGAGGCGTTCGTGGAGCCGGGCCTGGAGGAATTCGCCTACGAGGACGGCCCGCTGCCGATCGGCGAAGACCAGACCATCTCCCAGCCCTACGTCGTCGCCCTGATGATCGAGGCGGCCGAGGTGAAGCCCGGGGACAGGGTCCTGGAGATCGGCGCCGGATCGGGCTACGCGGCCGCGGTGATGAGCCAGATCGCCGAACGGGTCCACACGATCGAGCGCCATCCATCGCTCGCCGAGAAGGCGCGCCAGCGATTCGGCAGACTTGGCTACGACAATGTCGAGCTCCGCGTCGGCGACGGTACGCTGGGCTGGCCGGAGGCGGCGCCGTTCGATGCCATCCTGGTGGCGGCGGGCGGGCCAAAGGTGCCCGACGCGCTGAAGCGGCAACTTTGCATCGGCGGCCGCCTGGTCGTCCCGGTGGGAACGGAGGAAAGGCAGCAGAGCCTCGTGAAGGTGACGCGCCGGAGCGAGACGGAGTTCGAGGAGGAGGATCTGGGCAGCGTGATGTTCGTGCCGCTGATCGGCGAGCAGGGCTGGGCCGAGGACGGGCGCCGTTCCGCGACCAGCCACCTGCCCGGCCAGTCGCGCGGCCGCTCGCTGCCGGAGATGATCGCCGCGGCGGCCGAGCCCCTGCCGGACATCGGCGATCCTGCCTTCGGCCAGCTGTTCGACCGCTTCGCCGATCGCCGCGTCGTGCTGCTCGGCGAGGCGAGCCACGGTACGGCGGAGTTCTACCAGGCGCGCGCGGCGATCACCCGCCACCTGATCGAGCGGCACGGGTTCACGATCCTGGCGGTCGAGGCCGACTGGCCAGACGCGGCGGCCGTGGACCGCTATGTCCGCCATCGCCCGAACCAGGCGGGCGGCGAGCCGCCGTTCCAGCGCTTCCCGACCTGGATGTGGCGCAACACCGAGATCGCCGCGTTGGTCGACTGGATGCGGGGACACAACGAGGGCATCCCGGAGCCGGATCGCCGGGCGGGCTTCTATGGCCTCGACATCTACAACATGGGCGGCTCGATCGCGGCAGTGCTGGACTATCTGGACAGGATCGACCCCGAGGCCGCGAAGATCGCGCGGGAGCGCTATGGCTGCCTGACGCCCTGGCAGAAGGAGCCGTCGACCTATGGCCGCGCCGTGCTCTCTGCCGGCTACCGCAAGTGCGAGCAGGCGGTGATCGAGCAGTGCCAGGAACTGCTGCATCGCCGGCTCGACTATGCCGGCCAGGACGGCGAGGGCTTTCTGGACGCGGCGCAGAACGCCCGTCTCATCGCGTCGGCCGAGCGCTACTACCGAATCATGTATTACGGGGGTGCCGAGTCGTGGAATCTCCGCGACACGCACATGTTCGAGACGCTCGAGCACCTGCTGGAGGCGCGCGGTCCGCAGTCCAAGGCCATCGTCTGGGCGCACAACTCGCATATCGGCGACGCGCGCTACACGGACATGGGCATGATGCGCGACGAGTTGAACATCGGCCAGCTGTGCCGCAAGCGCTTCGGCGACGACGCGGCCCTGATCGGCTTTGGCACCCACACCGGCACGGTCGCAGCCGCCACCGATTGGGGCGGCGACATGGAAGTGAAGCGGGTGCGTCCATCCCACCGCGACAGCTACGAGCGGCTATGCCACGATGCGGGGATCGCCCGCTTCCTCCTCGATCCCGGCCGCGACGAGGCGCTGCGCCGCCGGCTGCTGGAGCCGCGCCTGGAGCGGTTCATCGGCGTGATCTACCGGCCCGAGACCGAGCTGATGAGCCACTATGCCGACGCCTCGCTGCCGCAGCAATTCGACGCCTATGTGTGGTTCGACGAGACCACCGCCCTGACGCCGCTGGGCCCTGAGCACCACCGACCGGGCGTGCCCGACACCTATCCGTTCGGGGTGTAGCGCCCGGGAACGTTCCTGCCCGCCCTCCATCGAATGGAGTGCCTGCCGCTTTCCAAGCGGACGGGCGCCCCTTCTGGAGGATGGCCATGAGATTCAGCCTTGCTGCCCTGGCGCTCGCCGGCATGTTCGCCAGCCCCGCTCTCGCCGCCGATCAGGTCGCCAAGGCCCCGCCGGACGGCGACTACCGCAAGGTCAGCGAGCTGGTGAAGCTGCCGGACTTCCTGCCCGGGCTCGGCCAGCTCTTCGTCGATCCCGCGACCCTGCCGGCCGGCCCCTTCCTCGCCTACGACCATGACGGCAGCCTGGTCAGCACCATCTACATGCTGCCGGTCGCGGACCTCACGGACAAGGACAAGAGCTTCGACGATCTCGCCGCACCCGGCGGGGCGGTCGATCATGTCGATGTCTACTTCAATGCCGGCCATCCCGGGGTCGAGATGCCGCATGCGCATGTGGTGCTGTGGCATGTCCGGGCGGCGGACGAAGCGCGGGTGGCGCAGTGATCGCCACGCGCCGGACGGTGCTGCGGATCGGCGGGGTCATCCTCGCCGGCCTCGCCGGCACCGCGTCCGGCAGTACCGGCGAGGCCGCTGAGATCGCGATGCGGGGCAATGAAGACGGCTCCGACGTGTGGTACGATCCGGTCGGTCTCCATGTCCGCCCGGGCCAGACCATCCGGTGGACCAACCACGATGCCGGCAATGCCCATACGGCCACCGCCTACCACCCGCACAATGCCGGCCATCCCACCCGGATCCCGCAGGACGCTGCGCCGTGGAACTCCGACTACCTCCTGCCGGGCGAGAGCTTCGCCGTCACCCTCCTAGTCGAGGGCGTCTATGACTATTTCTGCATTCCCCATGAGCTGGCCGGCATGGTCGGGCGGATCCTGCGCGGGGGCTCGGTCCGGCGCAGCCAGACGGCGCAGCGCGACCATCGGGAACGTTTCGTGGCCAGGTGCATCTCATGATCAGGCTCGAGGAGATGGGCGATGAGATCAGGAGCAGCCGCGTCCGCATGGGTGCCGGACGAGCCGGACGATCTGGCGCTGGTCGAACGGGCGCGTTGCCATGACCGGGAGGCATTCCGCTTGATCATGCAGCGGCACAACCGGCGACTCTACCGGGTGGCGCGCGGGGTTCTCGGCGATGACAGCGAGGCCGAGGACATCGTCCAGGAGACCTATCTGCGCGCCTTCGCCCATCTGGACGGATTTCGCGGCGATGCACGCCTCTCCACCTGGCTCACCCGGATCGCGGTGAACGAGGCGCTCGGCCGGCTCAGGCAGCGGCGACCCTTCGTCGACCTGAATGTTCTCGACACGATGGACGAGCAAGGAGAGGCTGAAGTGATCTTCCTCCCGTCGGCTGCCCGGGATGGAGGACCGGAAGCCGCTGCCGCCCGCGCCCAGGCGCGTCGCCTGCTAGAGGACGCGATCGACCAGTTGCCGGATGCGTTCCGCATGGTGTTCATGATGCGCGAGATCGAGCAAATGAGCGTGGACGAGACCGCCTTCCAGCTGGGGCTGCTCGCCGAGACCGTGCGCACGCGGCTCCACCGCGCCCGCCGGCTCCTGCGGCAGACGCTCACGCGGAGCTTCACCGCGACCATAGCGGATGCCTTCCAGTTCGATGGCGCGCGCTGCGAGCGGATGACCAGGACCGTGCTGGCGCGCCTCCCGGCCGTCCGGAACGAACCGCCCGGGAAATGAGCGGCATGGATTTTCCGCGCATCGCGGCCGACAGCATTCTCGCATCCTCCGCCGATGCCGTGGTGGCCACCGACGCCGAAGGGTTCATCCGCGCGTGGAACCCCGGGGCGGAGCGCATCTTCGGCCATGCCGCCGGGGAGGCGCTCGGGCAGTCGCTCGACCTGATCATTCCGGAGCGGCTGCGCGAGCGCCACTGGAAGGGCTTTCACGAGGTCATCCGGACCGGCAGGAGCCGCTACGGTGCCGGCGACCTGCTGGCCGTCCCGGGCATCCGCAAGGACGGGCAGCGCATCTCGCTGGAGTTCAC
>NZ_WUJP01000221.1 GCF_009806515.1 Geminicoccus flavidas
CATCGTCCCCTTCCATGACGACGGGGGCCGGATCGCCGGCATGGTCGCGGTCATGCGCGACGTCACCGCCCGGTTCGAGGAGACCAGGCGGCTGAAGCAGCAGCTGGCCGAGGCCAGGGAAGCCGGCGGCTGACGCCTGGCCGGCTCAGGCCGCCGAAGGCAGGCAGGCCGGGCCCAGCGGCTCGAAACTCTTGTAGCCCAGGATGAACTCCTGGTGGCCTAGATCCTCCGAGCGGGTCTTCTGGCCGCCTGCCGCCGCCAGGATCAGGTCGAAGATCTCCTGCCCGACCTCATCCAGCGTGGCTTCCCCGTTCAGGATCCGGCCGGCATCGACGTCCATGTCGTCGGTCATGCGCTTGTAGGTCTCGGGATTGGCGCAGATCTTGACGACCGGCGAGATCGCCGAACCCACCACCGAGCCGCGCCCGGTCACGAACAGCACGAGATGGCTGCCGCAGGCGATCAGCTCGGCGATCTCGGCATTGTCGTTGATGTTGGGAAAGCCGAACCGGACCTCGCCGTCCGGCACCACGTCCAGGAGATAGAGCCCGCCTCTGGGCGGCAGGTCGCCAGGCTTGATCAGGCCGAAGATCGGCGAGCGGCCGGACTTGGCATAGGCCCCCATCGACTTCTCCTCGATGGTGGAGAGCCCGCCATCGGCATTGCCCGGGGCGAACGAGCCGTAGCCGAGCGTCGCATAATAGCGGGCAGCCTTGGCCACGCTCGCCTCCAGCTCCCGGCCGAGCTCCGGGGTGATCGCACGCGCCGCCATGATGTGCTCGCAGCCGATCAGCTCGCCGGTTTCCTCGAAGATGCAGGTGGCACCCGCCTCGACCAGCCGGTCGAAGGCGCGGCCCGCCGCCGGGTTGCCGGTGATGCCGCTGGTCCCGTCCGAGCCGCCGCAGACCGTGCCGACCACCAGTTCGTCGACGGACATCGGCACGGTCGGCGCCGCGGCCAGGAGGTCGGCCTGCTCCGCCACCCAGGCGCGGCCCTCCGCGATGGAGGCGCGTGTCCCGCCGGTGGCCTGGATGGTGAGCGTGCGGACCGGCCGGCCGGAATTGCGGACCATCTGTTCCAGCCGGTACTTGTTGAAGCTCTCGCAGCCCAGCGACACCAGCAGCACTGCGCCCACGTTCGGGTGGGTGCACAGGGCCTCCATCATCCGCTGGGCGTAGGCGTTGGGAAAGCAGCCGGGAAAGCCGATCACGTGAACGCCCTGCTCGCGCAGGGGCCAGGCGATCTCCCGGCACACATGGTGGGCGCACTCGACCAGGTAGGCGACCGCCACCGTGTTGCGGATGCCCTTGCGCCCATCCTGGCGCAGCCAGCCACGCATGGCAGGAGCGGGCGCGCGCGTCTCGGTCATCAGGCGTCTCCGGAGCGGGGCTTGGCGTCGTCCAGCGTATGGGTCGCGGTATAGTTGCTGGCGATGTTGTGGACATGGACATGGGCGCCCAGGGCGATCGGGCGGGTCACGCGGCCGATCGCGACGCCGTACTTGCGCACCGGCATGCCCGGCTCCAGCCGGTGGCGCGCCACCTTGTGGCCGAGTGCGATGTCGGCATCGGCCGGCACTTCCTGCCCTTCCACCACGATCGGCTCGCCGCGGCGGATCCGGCCGATCGCGACCAGGATGTCGTCCTGCGGATCGAGCAGCAGCAGCCGTGGATCGCTGGTCATGACGCCTCCTGACCGGCTTCCTCCGCCAGGGACGCGGACGCAGAAGCCTGATTGGCAGCAGGTGCCGCCACCTGCCCGGGATCGTCAACGCACAAAATAGAAAATTTTATATTTGACCAGTTTGCCGCCTGTGTGCTGGTTGCCGGCCGCTTGAGCAGGGGCAGGAACGTGGAACGACTGACGCTGGCGCGGCAGGCCTATGCAGAGATCCAGCGCAAGATCCTGTCGGGTGAGCTCGCCGCAGGCCAGCGGCTCCTGCCTGATGCCCTGGCCAGTGCGCTCGCGATCAGCCAGACCCCGGTTAAGGAGGCGCTGGCCCTGCTGGAGCGCGACGGGCTGGTCATCGGCGTCGACCGGCGCGCCTCGCTGGTGCGCCGCTTCACGCCGACCGACATCCTGGAGATCTACGAGGCCCGCATCCTGCTGGAGCTGAACGCGCTCGCCACTGGGTTTCATGCCGGCCGGCTCGATGCCGCCTTCATCGCTGCCGTCGAACGGAACCTGGCGGCGCAGGCGAGCCATTTCGGCCTGGGCACCAAGGAAAGCCTGGCCGAGATCATCGCGCTGGACCGCGGCCTGCACGCGATGATCCTGGAGGCCGGCGGGAACACGGTGCTGGCCGGCTGGCACCACGGCATCCAGCTCCAGCTCCAGACCGCCCAAACCTATTCCACCGCCAACTACGACCTGGAGCGCTCGCGCGAGGAGCACCAGCGGATCCTGGCCTCGTTGCGCACCGGCAAGCTGGAGCCCATGCAGGCTGCCCTGCGCGACCATCTCCAGGCCAGCCGGGACGACCTGATCCGCCGGCATCCGGACGACCTGCCGCTGCGGCGCTAGCTGGCAGCCGCAGGCAGCGCCCCCCTTCCCTCCAGCCATGGCAGCCCGATGAAAGCCCTCCTGATCGAATCGCTTCGCCGGACCCGGCTCGCGGATGTCCCGGAGACTCAGCCGGGCCCGGGCGAGGTGCTGATCGGGGTGCGCCATGTCGGCCTGTGCGGCAGCGACCTCAACACGTTCTGCGGCCTCAACCCCCTGGTCGAGCTGCCGCGGATCCCCGGCCACGAGATCGGCGGGGTGATCCTCCAGTGCGGCCTGGGCGTACCCGACCATCTCCGACCCGGTGCCGCGGTGACCGTGCTGCCCTACACGAGCTGCGGCCGCTGCTCGTCCTGCCGCAAGGGCCGCACCAATGCCTGCCGCTACAACCGCACGCTCGGGGTGCAGCAGGATGGTGGGCTGAAGGAACGGCTGGTCGTCCCGCATGAGAAGGTGATCCCGGTTGACGGCATGGCCGAGCGCCATCTGGCGCTGATCGAGCCGCTTTCCGTGGGCTTCCACGCCGTGGAGCGCGGCCGGGTGGCGCCGGGCGACCGGGTGCTGGTGCTGGGTGCGGGCATGATCGGGGTCGGCGCGGTACTGGGCGCCTTGCGCAAGGGGGCCGAGGTCACCGTGCTCGACATCGCCGCCGACAAGCTGGGCCTCGTGCAGGAGCTGGGTGCCGCGCACGTGATCGACCCGGGCCAAGAGGACGCCCAGGCCAGGGCGGACGAACTCACCGGGGGCGATGGCTATGACGTGGTGGTCGAGGCGGTGGGCGTGCCGGCGACCTTCGTCCAGGCGGTGGACTTCGCCGGCTTTGCCGGGCGGGTCGTCTATATCGGCTACTGCAAGACCGAGGTCAGCTATCGCACCCAGATCTTCAACTTGAAGGAATTGGACATCATGGGCTCGCGCAACGCGACGCTGGCGGACTTCCAGGCGGTGATCGACTGCCTCCAGGCGATGGGAGCGCGGGCCGACCGGCTGATCACCACGACCTTCTCGCTGGCCGAGGCGGACCGGGCGCTGCCCTACTGGGACGAGCACCGCTCCACCACGCTGAAGATCATGGTGGAACTGCCATGACGACCGCCTCCGCCCCTAGCTTTCCCGCCGCCTTCAGCCTGGTAGGGCGCACCGCGCTGGTGACGGGCGGCGGCTCCGGGATCGGGCTCGCCATCGCGCGCTGCCTGGCCGAGGCCGGGGCGCGGGTGATCATCGCCGGGCGGCGCGCCGAGGTGCTGGAAGAAGCGCAGGCGGGGATGGAGGGCGAAGTCCATGCCAGGACGGTCGACCTCAGCCGGCCCGAAACGCTGGGAGGCTTCGTCGAGGAGCTGAGCGCGGAGTTCGGCACGATCGACATCCTGGTCAACAATGCCGGCAACACCGTCAAGAAGCCGTTCGAGGAGTCCACGCTCGCGGATTTTGATGCGGTGTTCGACGTCCATGTCCGCGGTGCGGTGGAACTCACCCGCCATGTGCTGAAGGGCCAGGTGGCACAAGGCGAGGGCGTCGTCCTGTTCATCGCGTCGATGACCTCGTTCATCGGCCAGCCCCTGGTGCTGGGCTACACCGCCGCCAAGACCGCCATCACCGGCATCGTCCGGGGCCTGTCCGCCGAGTTCGCCGGCCGGGGCGTGCGGATCAACGCGATCGCACCCGGCTGGATCGACACGCCCCTCTACCAAAAGG
>NZ_WUJP01000222.1 GCF_009806515.1 Geminicoccus flavidas
CCACGGCGAACGATCCCGCGCGCCAGGCCAAGATCCTCGGCCGCATCCAGATGAACCGGCTGGGCACGCCGGAGGACATCGGCTGGACGGCCGTGTTCCTCGCCTCGCCGGCGGCGGCCTACGTCACCGGGCAGACCCTAGTGGTCGACGGCGGCGGTGTGATCGGCTTCTGAATCGAATTTTTTGACAAGACCAACTGGAAGAAACGTCATGACACGGCCTGTTGCCACGATGTTCCGCCGCACGGCCCTGCTCGCCACCGCAGCCATCGCGATGCTCGGTGCGGTTGCCGGCAGCGCCCATGCCGATCCGGTCGCGATCAAGATCGCCTACGAGAACAATCCCGGCGAGCCGGTGGACCGGGTCATGCATTACTGGCAGGACCTGATCGCCGAGCGCAGCAACGGCGAGATCACCCTGGAGCTCTATCCCAGCTCCCAGCTCGGGTCGAAGAAGGACGTGACCGAGCAGGCGATGATGGGCATGAACGTGATCACTATCACGGATGCCGGCTTCCTGGCCGACTACGATCCCGACCTCAGCGTGCTGTTCGGGCCCTTCCTCAGCGACGACCCGGCCAAGATCCTCGAGATCTATGAAAGCGACTGGTTCAAGGAGAAGGAGCAGGGGCTGCGCGAGAAGGGCATCCGGATCGTCCTGCCGAACTATCTCTACGGCGTGCGCCACCTGATCGCGAACAAGCCGGTGCGCACCCCAGCGGACCTCGCCGGCCTGAAGGTCCGCGTCCCGAACAACGTCATGCAGATCAGGGCCTTCGAGGCGATGGGCGCCACGCCTACGCCGATGCCGCTGGGCGAGACCTTCACCGCCCTGTCGCAGGGCGTGATCGACGGCGTGGAGAACCCGCTCTCGGTGCTCTACGGCCAGCGCTTCCACGAGGAAGCCAAGTATCTGAGCCTGATCGGCTACCTGACCAACGTGGCCGTGTTCGCGGGCGGCGAGGCGTTCTTCTCGACCCTGCCCGAGGAGCAGATGAAGATCATCGAGGAGACCGCCTACGAGGCCGGCCTCTACAGCCAGAAGATCACGAACGAGGAAGACGCTGCGGTCATCCAGAAGATGAAGAACGCCGGGGTCGAGGTGATCGAGGTCGACAAGGCGCCGTTCCGCGAAGCGACGCTCAAGGCCTACGAGCAGTTCCCGGAATGGTCCGAAGGTCTCTACGAGCAGATCCAGGACCAGCTCAAGTAAGCAGCCTAGTCCGGGTTTCCGAGCCAGCCGCCGGCGCACCGACGCCGGCGGCTTTCGTCATCCAAGAGGCCACCGCGCCATGAAGCGTCTCTCGAGCGCCGCCGTCTGGATCGCGTCGATCCTGCTGGCGGTCCTGATCGTCCTGTTCAACGCCGCCGTCCTGATGCGCTACGTCTTCCATCAGCCGATCCACTTCACCGAGGAGCTCTCGGCGCTGCTCCTGATCTGGATCGTGATGGTCGGGGCGATCGCGGCCGAATACGAGAACCAGCATCTCTCCATCACCGTCCTGACCGACCTGATGCGCGAGCGGCCGCGGCAGATGCTGGGCCTGTTCACGGACGTCCTGTCGGTCGTGGTGCTCCTGTTCGTGGCCTGGCTCGGCTGGCGCCTCGCCAACACCGTCCAGTTCAAGATCACCAGCATCCTGCGGATCTCCTGGTTCTGGATCGACCTCGCGGTGCCGGTCGGCGCGGCGGGGGCCGCGATCATCATGGCGGGCCGGGCGGCCCGCACCTTCAAGCGCCTGCGGATGCGAGACGCCGGATGAGCCTCATCGTCATCTCCCTCATCATGCTCCTGGCCTTCGCCCTGGGCATGCGGCTCTATATCGGCATCCTGATCGCCGTCCTCGCCTATTTCCTCCTGTTCGGCTCGGTGCCGCTGGTGATCGCCGTCCAGCGCGTGGTGGGGCCGACCGAGAACGTCTCGCTGCTCGCGATCCCGTTCTTCATCATGCTCGGCACGCTGATGTCGCATACTGGGATCGCCGAGCGGATGCTGCGGCTGGCGGACCTGCTGGTCGGCCGGATCCGCGGCGGGATGGGGCTGGCGAACATCCTGCTCTCCACCCTGATGGGTGGCATCAGCGCCTCCAACCTGGCCGATGCGGCGATGCTGAGCCGCATGATGGTGCCCGAGATGGAGCGCCAGGGCTATGACCGGGCGTTCGCTAGCGCCGTCACCGCGGCGGGTTCGCTGGTCACGCCGATCATCCCGCCCGGGATCGCGCTCATCATCTATGCGCTGCTCGCCGACGTGTCGGTCGGGCAGATGTTCATGGCGGGCATCCTGCCCGGCCTGCTCTGCGCCTTCCTCCTGATGGTCGCGACCTACATCACGGCCGTGCGGCGCGGCTACCGGCCGGCACGGGAGTCCTGGCCGACCGCCAGAGAGGCCGGTTCGACTCTGCTCGCGACTTGGCCGGCGCTGCTCCTGATCGTTGCGATCATCGGCGGCATCCGTGCCAACGTCTTCACCCCGACCGAGGCCGGGGCAGTGGCGATCGTGCTGGTCCT
>NZ_WUJP01000223.1 GCF_009806515.1 Geminicoccus flavidas
GATCATCGGCTTCGTCATCTACCGCCAGATGCGGCTGGCCGATGTCGGGGCCGCGCTCGCCGAGTCCGCCAAGTCCACCACCTCGATCTTCCTGGTGATCATGGCCAGCTCCGCGCTCGCCTGGATCTTCTCCCTGGAGCAGGCGGGCGTCGGCTTGTCCCAGTTCATCACCGGCCATACTGACAGCCCCTTCGCCTTCCTGATCGTGGTGAACGTCATCCTCCTAGTCGCCGGGATGTTCATGGAGGGCACGGCGCTGATGATCGTGCTGGTGCCTCTGCTGATGCCGACCGTGCGCAGCCTGGGCATCGACCCGATCCATTTCGGCATCGTGATCATCTTCAACCTGTCGATCGGCACCCTGACCCCGCCGGTCGGCACGGTGATGCTGCTGGTCTGCAATATCACGAAGATCAGCGTGGCCGCCTTCACCAGGCAGGCGCTGATGCTCTACGCAGCGCTGTTCGTGACGCTGGTCCTGCTCACCTACATCCCGGAAATCTCGCTGCTCCTGACTCGCTGAGACGTCAGGCCGGCACCGGCAGGCGCCGGTGCCGGTCACGGCGCGGACCATGCCAGATGTCGCTGGCACGGCGGGCGCCGTGCCGATCCGTTGCCCTCGCCCGCTGATCAAGTCCTGCTCAGATCCCGAGCGGCGGGGCAGCCAAGTGGCTAGTTCACAGACGCCGGCAGTCCATTAGAAGATCAGGGCAAGCAGGCCGATCACTACCAACAGGCCGATCAGAAAGATTATGCCGATAGTTCCGCCGATGAACTTGAGCATTGAAGCCGTCCTCTGTGTTTGACACTGAAGATATACTCTTGTTTCAACGGCCGCATCGACCACCGGTTCCGGAACGGGCGGGGTCAAGCCCCTTGCGCTGTTCTGGCCCAAGGCTAGGACCATGATCCGGCGTCGCACCCTCCGCAGGCGCCAAGCCAATGAAGATCCAGCCCCGGAGGGCGCTGCCCATGCGACCGACGTGCACGCCGGGGCGTGACGAAATAGTGACCATGCGGTGGCAACCTCCGGTGGCCGAGGCTATATCTCAAGGGTGGAGACCACCTTTGGGAAGGAGCTCACGCATGTCGTTGCTGGAGCATGTCGGTAGCTTGCGCGTGAAAAAGTCCCAGATTGAGGACCTGATCGAACAAGAACAGCACCGACCTCTCCCAGACCAGAGCATCCTGACCCGCCTGAAGCGGGAGAAGCTTAGAATCAAAGAACAGATCACCAAGCTCGATGCTCACATGAGCACGACAAGCGGGACGGCCCGCGTCCTCCAGTAGTCTGATCGCCGGCCGTGGTTCACGGTCCTCCCGCCGTGCGGCGCACGGTGTCAGGGAGGCAATGACTTCCGGCCGGCCTTGGCTGCAGGCGGCAGGCGCCCACGGCACCTGCGCCTCCTGGCGTCGAACCGCCTGCGGTCTTGTGCGACCTCGCCCTGGGCCAGGGGCCGATCATCCCGGCCGAGCGGCAGTGGGAGGCGCCTTGGTCGCGACAATCTTGCGCACCGTTCAAAAATAGGATCATTCTTTCCCCCGAGATGGTGAATGCCTGACCGTGCCGCCCCTGGCGACCGGGATGCATGGCTTCGATAAGGCCACTCAGGGAGGCGAGAAATGACGAACATGGTGCGCCGCACGGCGCTTGCCGCGGCTGCTGCAATGGCTTTGCTGGTGGGGGTACACGGCGCCCAGGCGGCCGGACCGGAGATCGTGGAGGGCCCAGGCTACCTGCCCGAATGCTTCGCTCCCTGGGATGCCGACACCAAGTTCATGAAATGGGAGGCGAAGGAAGGGCCGTACCGGATCGCCCTGGTCAACGGCTTCGTCGGCAATACCTGGCGGATCCAGATGATCCAGACCGCCAAGGTCTATGCCGAATCGCCCGGCATCAAGGAAAAGATCAAGGAGTTCAAGATCGTTTCCACCGGCACGGACGCAGCAGCGCAGCTGGGAGCGATCGAGGACTTCATCAACCAGGGCTTCGACGCGATTGTGACCATCGCGGTGAGCCCCGAGGGCTTCGACCGGGTGATCCGCTTGGCGGACCGCAACGGCGTGGTGATCGTGCCCTTCGACAATACGCTCGACACCGACAAGGTGATGCAGGTCAACGAAGACCAGTATCAGATGGGCAAGATGTCGGGCGAGTTCCTGGTCAAGGAGATGGGCAAGACCTCCGGAAAGATCCTGGAAGTCCGCGGGGTGCCTGGCAACTCGGTCGACCGTGACCGCCACCAGGGCTTGCGCGACGCGCTGGAGGCCGCGGGCGACTTCGAGGTGGTCGAGATCGTCGGCAACTGGGACACCGGTACCTCGCAGAAGGCCACCGCTGACGCGCTCGCCGTCCACGGGCGCTTTGACGGCATCTTCACCCAGGGCGGCTCAGACGGTACCGTGCGCGCGTTGATGGACGCCGGGCACCCGTTCGTGCCGATCGCGGGCGAGGGCGAGAACGGCTTCCGCAAGCAGATCGCGCAGCACGCCAAGGACGGGCTGAAGGGCCTGTCCTACGGCCAGTCGCCGGGCCTGGCGGCAATCTCGATCAAGGCGGCGATCGCGGCGCTAGAAGGCAACACGATGCCCCAGATGATCTCCGTGCCGATCCCGGTCGCTGACTACACCAACTTGAAGGACGGCGAGAACTACTGGTCGGATCTCACCGACAATTTCTTCACGCCGAACGAGTTCCCGCCCTGCGACGTGAACATCAAGGCGGTCGACATCATGGCGAAGACCGCCGAGAACGTGGAGTGATCCTTCGGCCGTGGCCTGTCCTTGGCCACGGCCCCTCCCGTTCCCTTCATGACTTCGCGAGCAGCGCCCGATGACGCCAGACAACTCGCCGTTCTTGGAACTCTCCGGCGTGAGCAAGCGCTATGGTGGCGTCCGCGCGCTGGAGAAGGTCGACTTCGCCTGCCGGCGGGGCTCGATCCACGCCGTGCTGGGCGAGAACGGTGCCGGCAAGTCGACGCTGATCAAGATCATCGCCGGCGTGGTCCAGCCCGACGAGGGCACGATGCGCCTGGCCGGCCAACAGGTGCGCTTCCGCGACCCGCTCGCGGCGAATGCCGCCGGCATCGTCTGCATCTTCCAGGAACTGTCGCTGATGCCCGACCTTTCGGTCGCGGACAATATCGGCATCTCCAACCCGCCGCGCACCCGGCTGGGCCTGATCGACAAGCGTGCCCAGCGCCGCCGCACCGAGGAGCTCCTGGCAAGAGTCGGCTGCGAGGACGTCAACCCGCTGGAGCAGGTCAGGAACCTGCCCTTGTCGCGCCGGCAGATGGTCGAGATCGCCAAGGCGCTGGGCCGCGGGCCCAGGCTCCTGATCCTGGACGAAGCCACCTCGGCGCTCACCAGCTCCGACGTGCTGAAGGTCTACGACATCCTGAAGAAGCTGCGCGAGGAGGGCCTGTGCCTCCTCTATATTAGCCACCGGATGCATGAGATCGAGGCGCTGGCCGACACCTGCTCGGTGTTCCGCAACGGTCGCCACATCGAGACCTTCCCGGCCGGCACGCGCAGCCCCGACGAGATCGTTCAGCTCATGATCGGCCGCGAGATGGCCCATGTCTATCCACCGAAGCCGGAGGGCCGGGGTGCTGTGCCGCCGGTGCTGGAGGTGCAGGACCTGCGCTGGGGCGACCGCCTGAACGGCGTCTCCCTCGAGGTAGGCAAGGGCGAGATCGTAGGGCTGGGCGGACTGGACGGGCAGGGCCAACGCGAGCTGCAGCTGGCCTTGTTCGGGGTGCTGAGCGGCCTGTCCGGACGGGTCCTGGTGGACGGCAGGCCGGTCACGCTGTCCAGCCCGGCCCAGGCCAAGCACCGCTCGATCGGCATGGCGCTCATTCCCGAGGACCGCAAGACCGAGGGGCTGATGCTGCCCATGTCGATCGCGGACAATCTCGGCATGGCCGCGATGGGCAGCCTGACCTCGGGCGTGTTCATCGACCCGGCCAAGGAGCGGGCCGCGATCCAGCGCATGGTCGACAAGCTGAAGATCAAGGCCGGCGACGTCGCCAACCCGGTCGCGACCCTGTCCGGCGGTAACCAGCAGAAGGTGGTGATCGCCAAGTGGCTGCTGACCGAGCCGCGCATCATCCTGCTAAACGATCCGACCCGCGGCATCGACGTCGGCACCAAGCAGGAACTCTACCAGCTTCTGCGCGACCTGGCCGACGCGGGCGCGTCGATCCTGTTCTACACCACCGACTATGACGAGCTGATCGGCTGCTGCGACCGCGTGCTGATCCTCTATGACGGGCGAATCGTCCGTGAGCTGCAGGGCGGCGAGATCAACGAGAAGGCGATCGTCGCCGCTTCGCTCAACCTGGGTGCCGACGCCAAGGCGGCGCCTGCCAACCATTCCGGGATCAGCCCGTGAACGACCTCCGCCTGCGCCTGGGCCAGAATCTCGGCCTCCTGCTCGCGATCGGCCTCTTCCTCCTGTTCTGGCTGGTCTATAACGGCCTGCACCCCAAGGGCTTCTCGACGGCGGTGCTGATCCAGAACGCCAACGAGAGCTTCGTGATCGGTGCCGTCGCTATGGCTCAGACCGTACCGGTCCTGGCCGGCGGGCTGGACCTGTCGGTGGGTGCGGTGATGACCCTGGTCAACTGCCTGGCCAGCGTGCTGGTCAACGGCTCGGGCTGGCAGATGGTGCTGGGCATCCTGGTCTGCCTGGCCGCGGGCACGCTCGCCGGCTGGGTCAACGGTGCGGTCGTGGTCTATGGCCGAATCCAGCCGATCATCGCGACGCTCGCAACCGGTGCCGTCTATATCGGAATCGCCCTGTTCATCCGGCCCACGCCCGGCGGCGAGGTCGACGGCGACCTGTCCTGGGCGCTCACCAACGACGTCTACGAGTTCTGCGCGACCTACGGCCTGTTCGACGACGGCGAGGCGGCCTGGCTGGCGCCGTTCGCCTGGATCCCGATGCCGATGGCGATCATGCTGCTGGTGATCTTCCTGATCTGGATCCCGTTCCGCAACTCGGTCACCGGCCGCGGCGTCTATGCGATCGGCTCGTCGGAGGGTGCCGCCTACATGTCCGGCGTGCGCATCGACCGCTGCAAGATCGCCGCCTTCACGCTCGCCGGGTTCTTCGCCGGCCTGGGTGGCCTCTATCTGGCGCTGCAGACCAGCTCCGGCAATGCCGACGTGCCCCAGGCCGGCGCCTACACGCTGAACTCGATCGCGGCGGTGGTGATCGGCGGCACCTCGCTGATGGGCGGCTCCGGCGGGGCGATCTGCTCACTGATCGGGGCCATGGTCATCCGCGCCATTTCGTTCAACTTCCGGATCTTCGACATCGCCCCGCTCCTGCAGCCCTTGTTCGAGGGGATCGTGCTGCTGGGCGCCGTCTCGATCGGTGCTGCCCGGGTATTCCGCGTCAAGAACCGCCTCGAACTGCTGGGCTGAACCGACCATGGCCACCGGCTCCCTTCCCAAGCCCGCCTCCGGCTGGTCCCTGTCCCCGGAGGACAAGCCGATCCTAATCGCCGGCGCCTTCATCCTGGTGATCCTGGCGACCGGCACCGCCTACACCTTGGCGACCCAGGGCACTGCCAGTTTCCTCAGCCCGGTCTACCTGCTCCAGCAGCTCCAGGTCGGCGCGTTCTTAGGGATCGTCGCCGCCGGCGCCATGCTGGTCATCCTGCTGGGCCATATCGACCTGTCGATCCCCTGGACGCTCACCGCCGGCGCCATGCTCGGCAGTGCCATCGGCGGTCCCTATGCCATCCCGGTGGGGCTGGCGGTCGGCATGGTGGTGGGCCTGATGAACGGGCTGGGCGTGGCCTATCTGCGTGTGCCGTCCATGATCTTCACCCTCGGCGTGAACGCGGTGATGCGCGGCTTCATGGTGATGCTCACCGGCGGCTATGCCCCGCAGAGCACCGCCACGCCGCTCATGAGCTACCTTGCCACCGGCAACGTGCTGGGCATCCCGATGCCGCTGATCGTCTGGGCGGTCCTGTCGGTCCTGGTGGTCCTCCTCCTGCAGCGCACCGCGATCGGCCGCTACATCTACGCGATCGGCAACCGCGAGCGCGCCGCCTACCTGTCCGGCATCAACACCCGCATGGTCATCATCCTGGCCTTTGTCGTGTCCGGCGCCTGCTCCGCCCTGGCGGGCGTCCTGCTCGCCGGCTACTCGTCCAAGGCCTACCAGGGCATGGGCGACCCCTACCTGCTCCCGGCCATCGCCGCCGTGGTGATCGGCGGCACCAACATCCTGGGCGGGCGCGGCCGCTATCTCGGCACGGTGGTGGGCACCATCCTGATCGTGCTGCTGACCTCGGTGCTCTCGGTCATGCAGATGCCGGAAGCCGGGCGGCAGATCATCTACGGCCTCGTGATCATCCTGATGCTGCTGGTCTATGGCCGCCAGCGCGGCGTGATCGCCTAGCAGACCATGACCTGCGCTGCCGAACCTTCTCCTCCGCCATAGTGGATGTATAATAGCTGCCTCCTTTTTGAGGAGGGTGCTTCATGTTTACTCTGAGTAGCATTGGAAGAACCTCTCTGCTCGGCGCGCTACTTCTTGCTGCATCGGTTGGCAGCACCATGGCTGCCCAGATCGTCGGCATTGGCGGCAAGTGCCTGGATGTGCGCGGCGGCAGCTCGGCGGATGGGACACCCGTGCAGCTCTGGACCTGTCATGGCGGTCCCAACCAGAACTGGGTCATCGGCAACGGCGAGATCCGTGGCTTCGGCGGCAAGTGCCTGGATGTGCGCGGCTTCAGCACCCAGCCTGGCACTGCCGTACAGATCTGGACCTGCCATGGCGGCGGCAACCAGGCCTGGACGGTGATGGATGGCGATATTCGCGGCATCCGCTTCCGTTGCCTGGATGCGACCGGCGGCAGCAGCGCCAACGGCACGCCGCTGCAGATCTGGACCTGCCATGGCGGCTCCAACCAGAAATGGCTGGTGCGGTGACCGGACCGCGATCGACAAATCCTGCCGAGACTACTGGCTGAACAAGCAGCAAATGAGGCCAATCCAGGTCCAGCCGTGGGCCTGGATTGGTGCCACGGCCGCCCTGACGCAACACCCTGCGTGCCCAGGTAGCATTGACCTGCCGAAATGGATCAGCTTCGACGCTTCACGGGGGCGGTGACGACGATGCTGTCACGCCCATGCAGCGGGCGTGGGGGATGCCAGGTGTTCAAGATCTTTTCCGGGGTACGGAAAGTCGCCGTTGCACTGGTCTTGCTCGTCACCGCGGCCCCGGTTCACGCCTCGGCCGATTGGGGGCTGGAGTTCGCCAGGGCTGCCCTGATCAACCGCCAGGGTGCTCCTGTCTCTGGCAGCGCCCGCGCCTGGCAGTACCAGCAGGCGCTCTATTTGTACGGGCTCAAGCTCGTTTATGACCGCACCGGCGACCCCCGGCTGCTGGAGCATGTGAAGCAGTGGGGCTACCGGCATGTCGAGCCGGACGGGCGGATCGTGGCGGCACCGGGCGGGGCGGCGATCGAGCTCGATACACTGGACAGCCTGATGCCCGGCCTGCTGGTGCTGCAGCTCTGGCAGGCCACCGGCGACGAGCGGTTCCGGCTGGCGGCCGACACCATCCGCCAGCGCCTGCGCGACTGGCCGCGCACCGCCAGCGGCGCGTTCTGGCACCGGGACGCGCCGTCCAGCCGGTTCGCGTCCAACGTGATCTGGGCGGATGGCAGCTTCATGTTCACGCCCTTTCTGGTGGAATACAGCCGGCTGGTGCCGGGCGACGGCCGCACCGGACTGGACGAGGCCGCGCGCCAGCTCGAGGTCTATGGCCGGCACCTGCAGGATCCGGACACCGGGCTGCTCTGGCATGCCTTTGACCAGGATCGCGACTTCATGTGGGCGCGGCTGCCCAAGCCGCAGCATGCCCCGGTGATCTGGTGCCGGGCGGTCGGCTGGTACGGGATCAGTCTGGTCACGGTGCTGGACGCGCTGCCCGAGGGGCACGCCTACCGGCAGGCCCTGATGACGCGCCTGGCCAGACTGGTGGACGGCTACCGGTCCACCTTCGTCGCCGACCCGGGCGGCTGGCGGCAGGTCATGGCCGGCCGCGCCGTCATCCAGACGGAGAACGGTCCCACCCAGAACTTCGTCGAAACCTCCTGCTCGTCCATGCATGCCTATGTCATCACCAAGGCGGTGACGCGGCGCTGGCTGCCGCTCGCGGATCATGCGCTGGCGGCGCGCGCGCTGCAGGGCATGATCGACCGGGTTTCCGTGGAGAATGGCCGCGCCAGCCTGGTCGGAGCGGTGCGCGGCACCGGGATCGGCGAGACGGCAGCCGACTATCTGGATCTGACGCGGGTCGTGGTCGACGATCCGCATGGTCTGGGCGCCTTCCTGCTCATGTACGAGACGCCCCTGCGCCGCCTGCCGCCGGGGACGGTCCTGGTGGGGCAGGAGGCCGAATCGGGGCTGGCGCGCCGGCCGATGAGCCCCTGGCAGTATCCTGGCGCCAGCGGCGGCCGGCTGGTGCTGATGACCGAGGCGACGGGCGGGCCCGCCGACGGCCCGATCGGACGGGCCCTGGTGCGTGTCGACCTGCCCCGCGCGGGCAACTACCGGCTCTGGGGGCGGTTCCGGGCGCCGGACCGCAACAGCAACGGCTTCTGGCTGAGGGTGGACGGGGGCGACTGGATCTGGTGGCAGGTGGAGCCGCACCGTTCCCGCCTGCGCTGGGCGGACCTGTCCCGAGGCAATGGCGAGCCGGTTCTCCTGCCGCTCATGGCCGGGTTGCACTTCATCGAAATCGCCCACGGCAAGCCCGGTACGGCCATCGACGCCCTGGTCCTCACCACCGGGCAGGTCTACGCGCCGGTCGGCGAGGCGACCGCCGAGGCCCGCTGAGCCCGCCTCGCCGCCAGTCCCGGCATCAGTTCGGCGACCACATGACCCCGCCATCGGCCACCAATGTGTGGCCGGTGACATAGGAGGCCTCGTCGGACAGGAGGAAGGCCGCCACCGCGGCCATCTCCTCGGGCTGGGCGGCCCGGCCGAGCGGCACCTTCGCCTCGAACTCGGCGAGCACGGCTGAGCCGGGCGTCCAAGTCGGGTTCATCGGCGTGATCACCCCGCCCGGTGCGAGGTTGTTGACCCGGACCCCGCGACGGGCCTCGGCGAGCGCCAGGGTCCGGGTGACGCCCGCTAGGCCCGCCTTGGAGGCGGCATAGCCGATGTCCTCCTCGAGTGGCGTGATCTCGTGGACCGAGGACACGAACACGATCGCGCCCTTCGGTCCGGTCCGGCGCCGGAGGAAGGCGCGGGCAGTCATATAGGCGCCACGCAGGTTGACGCCATGGACCACGTCCCAGTCGGCCATGGGATAGGCGGAAGGATCGTTGATCCGCTTGGTCGCGGCGTTGGCCACCAGCAGTTCCAGTCCGCCGAACCCGGCCAGCACGGCATCGAACGCCCGCTCCAGTGCCGCCTCGTCCGCCACGTCGGCGTCCAGCGCCAGATGCGGCTCGTCTACCGGCTGCATGGCCTGGAGCAGTGAGTCTGCCTCGTCCGCCTGGCCGTGATGGATCACCGCGACCCGCACGCCTTCCTCGGCCAGCCGCAGGGCAGTCGCCCGCCCGATCCCGGTGGCCGCGCCGGTCACGACCGCCCGCTTGCCCGAAAGTCCCCGCACGCCCTCGCCTCCTGCACGCCACCGGCCTAAACCAGCCGGCCGGT
>NZ_WUJP01000224.1 GCF_009806515.1 Geminicoccus flavidas
GGGCAGATGGCGGACGGGATGGTGCGGGATCAAGCCGATTGGTTCGAACGGGCGACGCCGTTCTTGTTCCTGCTCCTGTGGAGCGGCGGCTATGTCGCGGGCCGGCTTGGCATCGTCGACAGCACGCCGATCACCCTGGTCGCGATCCGCTTCGTCCTGGCCGCCGGCCTGTTCGTCCTGATCGCCTGGCTGATGGGTGCGCGCTGGCCCCGCCCGGCCGCGATGGGCTGGATCGCGCTGGTGGGCCTCCTGAACCAGGGCCTCTACTTCACCTTCGCCTATCTAGCGTTCGACGAGGGGATCGGTGCCGGCACCGCGGCGCTGATCAGTGCGCTGCAGCCGGTCATCACCGCCTGCGTGGCGCTGCCGCTCCTGGGCGAGCGGGTCCGGGTCCACCAATGGCTGGGGCTGGTGCTGGGCTTTGCCGGGGTGACCCTGGTGATCTGGAACAAGCTGGAGCTGGGCCTTGGCACGGCCGCCGGCGTGGCCTGGGCGGCGGCCAGCGTCCTGTCGATCACCGTCGGCACGCTCGTGCAGAAGCGGTTCTGCCCGGTGTTCGACCTGTGGACCGGCGGTGCGGTCCAGTATCTGGCGGCAGCCGCCTTCACCATCGCGGCCGTCCTCGTCTCCGAAACGCCGAGCGTGAACCCGACCTTCAGCTTCGTCCTGGTCATGGCCTACCTGGTGATCGGCAACTCGGTGATCGCGGTCAGCCTGATGAACCTGATGATCCGCAAGGGCGAGGCGGCCAGGGTCACCAGCCTGCTCTACCTGGTGCCGGGCGGGGCGGCGGCGCTGGCCTGGCTGATCCTGGGCGAGACCTTCTCGCCGCTGGCGCTGGCGGGGCTCGCCGTCGCTGCCTTCGGCGTGTGGCTGGTCATGGGCCAGCGGGGCCGCCGTGCGCCGGCGCGGCGGGGTCAGGCCACTAAGTCCTGATGCTCCCGATGGCGCCGGAGCCAGGCGGCCGCATAGGAGCAGAACGGCCGCAGCTTCAGCCCGTCCCGGCGCGCGACCCTCGTCAGTTCCTCCATGAGCCGCCCGGCGGCGCCCGTGCCCCGCAGGGCCGGATCGGCCTCGACATGGGTGATGACGAGCATGCCGTCCCTACGGCGGTAGTCGGCGAAGACCAGCTTGCCGTCCTCCTCCAGCTCGAACCGGCCCCTTGTCGCGGCATCCTGAAACGTCGTGCCCATGATCGGCTGAAGCGGTGGTCGGCCCCTGCGGTTCCCCCGGGGGTTGGCGCCTCGCGCGATCGGGAGCATCCTTTCGTCTGGGAGCGATCACCACATCATTCTTTCCGGTGATGACGATGAACTACATGATGCTCGTGTTCGACTTTCCGTATGACGGCCCCTGGGGGGACGAGATGGCGACCGCTTCGCAGGGACTTGCGGAGGACATCTCGACCGAGCAGGGCCTGGTGTGGAAGATCTGGACCGAGAACCGGCAGACCAAGCGCATCGGCGGCGTCCATCTGTTCAACGACCGGGATGCGGCGCTGCGTTTCAGGGACAAGCATCTGGCCAGGCTGAATTTGCTGGGCTTGAAGGAGATCTTCGCCCAGGTCTACGAGGTCAACCAGAAGCTGTCGCAGATCACCCGGGCACCGATCTGATCGTCCAGGTGGTGCGGGCGAGGCGACCGGGACCAACGTTTCAGCCGCACCACCGACCTTCATGCCCTCTTCCCTCCTGTCGGCGGCCCTGCAGGGGCTGGCACTCGGCTTCGGCCTGATCGTCGCGATCGGCGCCCAGAACGCCTATGTGCTGCGCTGCGGCCTAGCGCGTCGCCATGTCCTGCCGGTGGTCCTGCTATGCGCCTGTTCCGACGCCGTGCTGATCGCCGCCGGCTGCTTCGGCCTCGGCACGCTGATCGGCGGCTCACCGGGCCTCCTGCGCTTGGTGGCCGCCGGGGGTGCCGCCTTCCTCGCTTGGTATGGCATCCAGGCGCTGCGCCGCAGCGTCGCACCGGGCGCACTCGACGCCGCGGCCGCCGTGCCTGTCTCGCGTGCCGCGGCCCTGGCTGCCGCGGCCGCCTTCACCTGGCTGAACCCGCACGTCTTCCTGGACACGGTGGTCCTGGTCGGCGGGATCTCCGCCCGGTTCCAGGGCGAGGACCGGCTGTCGTTCGCCACCGGTGCCGCAGCCGTGTCCTTCATCTGGTTCGCGCTGCTGGGCTTCGGCGCCAGGGTCCTCACGCCCTTGTTCGCACGCCCGCTCGCCTGGCGCATCCTCGACCTCCTGATCGCGCTGATCATGTTCGCGATCGCCTCGCCGCTCGC
>NZ_WUJP01000207.1 GCF_009806515.1 Geminicoccus flavidas
CTGGCGGCGTGCCCACCCAGACCGCGTTCAGCCAGGACCGCCGCTACCCCTCCCTCGACCTAGACCGCGAGAACGGTGTGATCCGCTCGGCCGAGCACGCCTTCGCCAAGGATGGCGGCCTGGCCGTGCTCTACGGCAACCTCGCCGAGGACGGGGCGATCGTGAAGACCACGGGCGTGGACGAATCGATCCTGGTCTTCTCCGGCCCGGCCGTCATCTTCGAGAGCCAGGATGCGGCGGTCAGCGGGATCCTGGGCGGCAAGGTCAAGCCGGGCGACGTGGTGCTGATCCGCTACGAGGGCCCGCGCGGCGGCCCCGGCATGCAGGAGATGCTCTATCCGACCAGCTACCTGAAGTCGAAGGGCCTGGGCAAAGCCTGCGCGCTGGTTACCGACGGGCGCTTCTCCGGCGGCTCGTCCGGCCTGTCGATCGGCCATGTCTCGCCGGAAGCCGCCGAGGGCGGCCTGATCGGCCTGGTCGAGGACGGCGACCAGATCGAGATCGATATCCCGAACCGCAAGCTGCATCTCGCGGTCGACGATGCCGAGATCGCGCGGCGCCGTGCCGCCATGGCCGCCCGTGAGGGTGGTGCCTGGAAGCCGGCCGAGGCGCGCCCGCGCAAGGTCAGCACTGCCCTGCGTGCCTATGCGGCCATGGCCACCAGTGCGGCCAAGGGTGCAGTGCGGCACGTGCCGGACTGATCGGTCCCCGGATGGCGCGGCCTGCTTTGGCTGCGCCATCCATTCCTTCCGGAGCTGAACCCATGCGCGCGCCCACCGTCCTGCTCGCCCTGCTGACGCTGGCGGCCTGCCAGTCCCCGGCCGATGAGCCGCCCGCGCGCGTGGGTGCGGATGCCGACGCGCATGGCTGCCGCCCGTCGGCCGGCTATCGCTGGTGCGCCCGTACCGCCCAGTGCGAGCGGCCGTGGGAGCTGGCGGAGGCGGAAGGGTTCGAGGTGAGCGAGGCGGCCTTCGCGCAGTTCTGCGCGAAGGATGGTCCTTGGTTAACTTATTGATTAGTAAAGATAAATTTGGCTTCTCGGGTTTGTTTGTGCAGATTCGCATCTGCATGCCGGAAGCTGGTCTCATGGCTGCCTGACGGCCCGGCCGGGCAGCATAGCATACTCTGTGCTCGTGTTCCCATTCAGCCGCAGTGCCCGGAGCGCGTTCAGGATCACGGCGACGTCGATGGCCTCCTGGAACAGGGCATCCGCCACCGGCGGCAGGTAGCCCAGCGCTGCGACCAGCATCCCGGCGATCGACAGGCCCAGGTCCGCGGCCACGCTCTGCAGGGCGATCCGGCCAGTGTCATGCGCCACCTCGACCGCGTCGGCCAACCGGTCCAGCCGGTCGACCAGCAGGACGATGTCAGCCAATTCGGCCGAGGCGGCGACACCGCGGGCACCCATAGCCACCCAACATCGGCGGCCGCGAGGGCGGGGGCATCTTCACTCCGCCGCCCACCATCAGGACCGGCCGGGCCCGGCGTTCCTCCAGCACCAGCGCCACCTTGTCGGCGGGCGACAGTTCGGCCTGCACCTCGTCCAGCTTCAGGCCGGCCGCAACCGCGTGGGCGACATCCGCCCGGTCGCCGGTGGCGAGCAGGATCCGGGCGAAGCCGACCTTGCGCAGGCGGACCAGCACGTCGGCGGCATTGGGCCGCAAGGGATCCTGCAGGCGCAGCAGCCCGGCTTGGCGGCCGTCGATCC
>NZ_WUJP01000225.1 GCF_009806515.1 Geminicoccus flavidas
CCTGCAGGCCTGGCAGGGGTAGGGTCCTGGCCATGACGATCACGATCCGCGACCTGTGCGCCGCCGACCGCGAGCAGATGGCGCGCTGGACCATCGACTTCTTCGCCGACCTCAAGGCCGGCGGCGACCCCTACTTCGAGGGCGCGGTCCTGCGCCCGGACGCTGTCGCGCGCGACCTGATCCTGCCGTTTCCGAGCGACCGGCTGGGCGTCATGGCGCTGCGCGATTCGATTCCGGCCGGCTACCTCACCGCCCGTCTCGACCGGCCCTTCGTCCACGAATCACCGATCCACCTGGTCGGCCATGTCAGCCATGTCTATGTGGCGCCGGCCCACCGCCGCCAGGGTGTGGCGCGGGCCCTGCTTGCCCATGCCGAAGCCTGGTTTCGCGACCGGGGCATCGGCTGGATGCAGCTGTCCTGGCAGCCGGGCAACCGGCTGGCCGACCAGGCCTGGCGCGCCAGCGGCTTCGAGCCCTATCGGATCTATGGTCGCCGGCGCATTGCGGAAGGCTGAACCTCCTGCAGTTCAGCCCGTGGCGCCTCGGCGCGCCTCGACCGCCAGCCGGGCGATCTCGAGCAGGCCCTGGGCGGTCCAGGCCGAGCGGCCGACGAACAGCCCGTCCACCTCGGGCACGACCGCCAGCGCCTTGGCATTCTGCGGGTTGACGCTGCCGCCATAGAGCACGGGTGGCTCGATGCCGACCAAGTCGACGACTGCCTGCTTGATCGCGGCATGGATCGGCTGGGCGTCCTCCGGCGTGGCCGGGACGCCGCCCTCGCCGATCGCCCACACCGGCTCATAGGCCAGCCAGACGCGCGCCGCCTCGGCATGAGTCAGGCCGGCCAGCGCCATGCGCGCCTGACGGACATTAGTCGTGATCGCCGCGCCCAGCCGCTTCTCGTCCGCGGTCTCGCCCACGCAGACCAGCGGGGTCAGGCCATGGTCCAATGCCGCGCGCACCTTGCGGTTCACGTCCAGGTCGGTCTCGCCGAAATGGGTGCGGCGCTCGGAATGGCCGAGCTCGATCAGGCTGGCCCCGGCATCCGCGACCATCGTCATCGAGATCTCGCCGGTCCAGGCCCCCTTCTCCGCCCAGTGAGCGTTCTGGGCACCCACCTTGACGCCGGAGCCCGCCAGCAGGCGTGCCACCTCGGCCAGCGCCGTGGCCGGCGGCAGCACGAACAGATCGATCCCGTCCGGGCGCTCGGCCGCCGCCAGCGCGCTGGCATACTCGCGCGCCATCGCCAGCGTATGGTTCATCTTCCAGCCGGTGCCGACCCTGAACTTGCCGATCACGGTTGTTCTCTCCTGCGCTCTGCCTGCGCGCGTATTGACACGGAATGGCACAGAGCGCACCCTGGGGTTACGAACGTACGGACATCGAACGAATGTTCAGCGGGGAGGCCAGCAGGCCGTCGGGAGGCGAGAACAGCCTCGCGACACGGGCCGCATGGCTGTCATTCATCGGCGGGCTGACCCAGGACGAGATCGCCTCGCGCCTGTCGATGAGCCGTGTGAAGGTGAACCGGTTGATCGCCCAGGCACATCGGGACGGCCTGATTCGGGTGTTCATCGAGGGCACGCCGCAGGAATGCGTGACCCTGGAGGACCGGCTCTGCCGCATGTTCGGGCTGAGCGGCTGCTTCGTGGCGCCGATGCTGGACGAGGGCGAGCGGCCGTTGCCGGTCGAGACGCTGGCCGTGGCGGGTGCCCGCGTCCTCCATAACGCGCTGGAGACCGGGCAGGCCCGCATCATCGGCGTGGGCCACGGCCGCACCCTGGCGGCCATGGCCGACCGCCTGCCGCGCCAGCCGCGCGACGGGGTACGGTTCGTCTCGCTGCTGGGCTCGCTCACCCGCAATGCCGCCGCCAACCCGTTCGACGTGATCCACCGCCTGTGCGAACGCACCGGGGCGGAATCCTACTTCCTGCCCGTCCCGTTCTTCGCCGACACAGGCGAGGACAAGGCGGTGCTGATGGCGCAACGCAGCGTGCGCCATGCCCTGGACCTCGGCCGCCAGGCCGACCTGGTCATCGCCGGGCTGGGCGAAGTCGCGAGCGGCTCGTTCCTGGTCAAGACCGGCATGATCACCGTCGAGGAGCTCGACGAGCTGCACCGCCTGGGCGCAGTGGGCGAGATCCTGGGCCGGTTCTTCGACGCGAAGGGCCGGCTGGTGGATGCCGAGATCAATGCGCGGGCGATCGCCATCGATCTCGCCGACCTGCAGGGCAAGGAAGTCGTGATCCTGGCAGGCGGCAAAAGTAAGCCGCAGGCGATCCGCTCGATCCTGTCCACCGGCCTGGTCACCCGCCTTGTCACTGACGAGGCGACGGCGCATGCCGTCATCGAGGCGGCGCCGCAGGGCAACTGAGTTTTCCTTGGCAGTCGGCCCATAGTTCAAAGGGAGGTCTTTAAAATGACGACGAAGCAAAGGGATACCATCGACCGCTTCCTGAAAGGGGGCATGAGCCGCCGCGAGATGATCGAGCGCCTGGGGCGCATGGGCATCGGTGCTGCGGCGGGCGCCTACATCCTGAACCAGGGCATGACCGAGGCGCTGGCCCAGGAGTTCAACTGGAAGGCGCACGAGGGCAAGACGATCAACCTCCTGCTCAACAAGCATCCCTATGCGGATGCGATGATCGCCAACCTGGAGAACTTCAAG
Source organism: Geminicoccus flavidas (assembly GCF_009806515.1). GTDB lineage: Bacteria > Pseudomonadota > Alphaproteobacteria > Geminicoccales > Geminicoccaceae > Geminicoccus > Geminicoccus flavidus. The sequence goes on from NZ_WUJP01000225.1 coordinate 2,669, forward strand.
TCGCTCACCGGCATGAACGTCACCTACGACGTGTTCCCGGAGGACGTGTATTTCGACAAGGTCGCCGCGGCCCTGTCCTCGCGCAGCAGCCAGTACGACGCCTTCATGACCGGGGCCTACCAGGTCTGGCAGTACGGCCCGGCCGGCTGGGTCGAGGACCTGAACGAGTACATCACCGACAGCGACCAGACCGCGCCCAACTATAACTGGGACGACATGCTGGAGGGCATCCGCAAGTCGACCGCTTGGTCGGGCGTGCCGGGTGCGGAGTTGGGCGGCGAGGACTCCAAGCAGTGGGCGCTGCCCTGGGGCTTCGAGCTGAACTCGATTTCCTACAACCGTCGGATCTTCGACCAGCTCAAGGTCGAGCCGGCCAAGGACCTGCCGGAACTGGTCGAGCTGGCCAAGAAGATCACCGATTCCGACGCCGGCGTGTACGGCATCGGCGTGCGCGGCAGCCGCTCCTGGGCCACCATCCATCCGGGCTATCTCTCCGCCTTCGCCAATTATGGCGCCAAGGACCTGACGGTCCAGGACGGCATGCTCAAGGCGGCGATGAACTCGCCCGAGGCCAAGGAGATGACCGCGCTCTGGGTGAAGATGATTCAGGAGAGCGGGCCGAAGAACTGGGCGACCTACACCTGGTACCAGGTCGGCACCGACCTGGGTGCCGGCGCCTCGGCGATGATCTACGACGCCGACATCCTCGGCTACTTCATGAACGGCGGCGACAACAAGGAAGCCGGCAACCTCGCCTATTCCGCGTTCACGCCCAAGCCCGGCGCTGCGGCCCCCACGCCGAACGTCTGGATCTGGTCGCTCGCGATGAGCACGTTCGGCGGCCAGAAGGACGCCACCTGGTACTTCATGCAGTGGGCGTCGGGCACCGACCATGCCCTGTTCGGCGCGCGCAAGATGGACTTCGTGAACCCGGTCCGTCAGAGCGTGTGGAAGGACGAGGAGTTCCGCTCGCGGATCGCCAAGTCCTATCCGGGCTATATCGAGCAGTTCGAGGCCTCGAGCCCCGGCTCGAAGATCTACTTCACCCCGCAGCCGCTGTTCCAGACCGTGACCACGGACTGGGCTGCTGCCCTGCAGAAGATGGTCGCCAACGAGATCCCGGTCGACGAGGGCCTGGACGAGCTGGCCACCAACATCGACCGGCAGCTCAAGGCCGCCGGCCTCGGCTGATCCGCTCTTCTTGACGATCCAGGATTGGCCCCGCCCCGGTACACCCGTGGCGGGGCCGATCCCGCCTTCACTGGACATCTGGCCATGGCCGCCACGACCGCAACCCAGCCGACCGCAAGCCC
>NZ_WUJP01000226.1 GCF_009806515.1 Geminicoccus flavidas
GAGGAAGAGCCGCCTCGGGCCCGCCCTCCTGCCCTATCTGCTGTCGCTGCCGGCCCTGATCGTCTGCATCGGGATCATCATCCCGTTCTTCACCGCGGTCTGGTACAGCCTGCAGCGCTACAACCTGAACCTGCCCTATCTGCGCGGGTTCGTCTGGTTCCAGCAGTACATCGACCTGTTCAGCGATTCGTCCTTCTGGCACACCGTCCAGGTCTCGCTGCTCTACACGGCACTCACCGTGATCCTGGAGCTGCTGTTGGGACTGAGCATTGCGCTTTTGCTGCGCCGGCCGTCCACGCTGCACAACATCATGAGCATCGCCCTGCTCCTGCCGCTGATGGTGGCGCCCGCGATCGCCTCGCTCATGTGGAAGCTGATGACCCATCCGGACTTCGGCATCCTGAGCTGGCTGATCCAGCAGGTCGGCGTGACCAATTTCCGCTGGGCGGCGGCACCCTCCTCGGCCCTGTTCACCGTGCTGCTAGTCGATATCTGGGTCTACACGCCGTTCATGATGATCCTGCTGCTCGCAGGATTGCGCGGCCTGCCCAAGCAGCCCTTCGAAGCGGCGGAGCTAGACGGGGTGCCCGCGAGCTTCGTGTTCTTCCGCATCACCCTGCCGATGCTCACCCCCTACATCATCACCGCGGCGCTGTTCCGGATGCTCGACAGCATCCAGCAGTTCGACATCATCTACGCGATGACCCAGGGCGGCCCTGGCGACACGCTGATGGTGTTCCAGGTCATGGCGTACCTGGACTTCTTCCAGAACTTCAACGTGGGCCGCTCGGCCGCCGTGCTGATGGTGCTCTGGGCGATCGCCTACATCCTCTCCAACGTCTTCATCAAACACTGGCTGCGCCTGCGCGAGCGCGCCCGCGGAGCGGCGTGACATGGACCGTAGCAACCCCGTCACCAAGATCCTGCGCGGCCTGGCGCTGCTGGCCGTGGGACTGTTCTTCCTGTTCCCGTTGTTCTGGGTGGCGCTGATGTCCTTCCAGACCAACGAGCAGATCCTGCGCATCCCGCCCTCGATCGTGTTCGAGCCGACGCTGTCCAACTACTGGGCGCTGATCTCCGGCCGCCTAGTCAGCACGGCGGGCGTGCTCGAGATCAAGTTCATGGGCAATCTGTGGAACAGCGTGTTCCTGTCCACGACCTCGGTGGCCCTGGCCCTGATCCTGGGCGTGCCGGCGGCCTACGCGTTCGCGCGGTTCCGCTTCCGCCTGAGCGAGGACATCGCGTTCACGCTCCTGTCCTTCCGCTTCGCCCCGCCGCTGCTCGTCCTGCTGCCGCTCAGCCTGTACTTCCAGGACATCGGGCTCACCGACACCTATGTCGGCCTGATCTGGGTCTACCAGCTGATCGCCTTGCCGCTGATCCTGTGGATCGTGCGCGGCTATTTCGAGGACATCAGCCCGGACATCGAGCACGCCTACCGGATCGACGGGCATAGCTGGTGGAAGACCTTCACCAGGATCGCCCTGCCGCTGGCCCGGCCCGGCATCGCGGCGGCAGCGCTGCTGTCCTTCATCTTCTGCTGGAACAACTTCATCTTCGCGCTGATCCTGGCTTCCGCCGGCAAGCAGCCGGTGACCGTGGGTGCGCTCGCCTTCGTCACCGCGTCGGGCATCCAGTACGGCCAGATCGCCGCAGCAGTGATCCTGTCGATCCTGCCGACCCTCCTCCTGGCACTCTACGCGCAGCGCTACCTCGTCGAGGGTCTGTCGCTCGGCGCAGTGAAGGGCTGACGCCATGGCGTTCCTCGACCTCGACCGGCTCTCGGTCGCCTTCAAGAAGGAGCAGGTGCTCAAAGAAGCATCGCTCCAGGTGGAACGCGGCGAGACCGTGGTAGTGTTCGGCCCGTCCGGCGGCGGCAAGACCGTGCTCCTGCGCCTGGTGTCGGGCGTGATGCAGCCGGACAGCGGCGACGTCCGGCTGAACGGCCAGTCGATCCTGGGCCAGGGCCCGGAGGAGCGCGGCGTGGGCATGGCGTTCCAGAACTTCGCCCTCTACCCGCACATGCCGGCCTTCGAGAACATCGCGAGCCCGCTGCGGGCGCGCGGCCTTGCCGGGAGCGAGATCGAGCGGCGCGTGCACGAGACCGCGCGCCTACTCAAGATCGACCATGTGCTCAAGCACTTCCCCAAGGAGCTGAGCAACGGCCAGAAGCAGCGCACGGCTCTGGGCCGAGCGCTGATCGCCGGGCCGGAAGTGCTGCTGCTGGACGACCCGCTGCGCAACGTCGACGCCAAGCTGCGCTACGAGATGCGCATCGAGCTGCCGCGGCTGCTGAAGAGCTTCGGCGGCTCGGTTCTCTACGTGACCCAGGACTACAAGGAGGCGATGGCGCTGGGCGACCGGGTGGCGGTCCTGCTGGACGGCCGCTTCCTGCAGATCGACCGGCCGGCGGAGATCTACAGGAACCCGGCCGATGTGCGGATCGCCCGGCTGTTCGGCGATCCCACCATCAATCTCTATCCGGTGCAGCCGCGGCCCGCGGGCAATGGCGTCGAGATCGACCTGTTCGGCAGCAAGATCACCCTGCCGGGCAGCTATGGCCATCTCCAGGGCAAGGAATGCCTGATGGGCCTCAGGCCCGAGCACATCCATGTCCATACCGAGCCGGTTGAGGGCGGCCTGCCCATGGAGCTGGATGCGGTGACGCCCTTGAACGTGCGCACCGTCCTGTTCCTCAAGGCGCAGGACAATCGCGAGCTGCTCGCCACCTGCTCGGAGCACGAGCAGGGCAATTTCGGGCGCGGCCACCGCGCGGTCCATGCGCGGATCGACTTCGAACGCGCGCTGTTCTTCGAGCCCGACTCCGGCATCCGTCTTCCGGTCGCGGCGTGAGAGCATCATGGCAGAACTGAACCTCACCGCCGTCGACAAGATCTACCAGAGCCGGGGCAAGCCGCCGGTCCATGCGGTCCGCTCGGTCGACATGGCGATCGGCGATGGCGAGATCGTCGGCCTCTTGGGCTCCTCAGGCTGCGGCAAGACCTCGACCCTGCGCATGATCGCGGGCTTCGAGGACGTCAGCCGCGGCGAGATCCGGCTGGGCAGCCGCGTGCTCAACGAGCTGGCGCCGGCCGAGCGCGGCGTGGCGATGGCGTTCGAGGGCTATGCGCTCTACCCGCCGCTCACCGTGCGCGACAATGTCGGCTTCGCGCTCCTGCGCGCCCGCACGCCCAGGGCCGAGATCGAGCGGCGCGTGGCCGAGATCGCGTCGCTGCTCGAGATCGGCGACATCCTGGACCGCTACCCGCCGACCATCTCGGCCGGCCAGCAACAGCGCACCTCGCTGGCCCGCGCCCTGATCCGTCGGGCCGATCTGTCCCTGCTGGACGAGCCGATGTCGCAGCTCGAGCCGCAGCTGCGCGCGATCCTGCGGGCGCGGATCAAGGACTTCCTGATCGAGCACAAGATGACGACCGTGTTCGTCACCCACGACCAGACCGAGGCGCTGGCGCTGGCCGACCGGATCGCGGTCATGGAGGGCGGCGTCCTCCAGCAGTTCGCGACCCCGGCCGACCTGAAGGAGCGGCCGGCCAACCTGTTCGTCGCCTCGTTCATCGGCGAGCCGCCCATGAACATCATGGCGGGCGAGATCACCGGCCAGGAGATCGTGATCCGCACGGTGCAGGGCGAAAAGGCCTTCACCCTGCCGGCACGGGCAGGTGATCGGGCAGGCGAAATCCG
>NZ_WUJP01000227.1 GCF_009806515.1 Geminicoccus flavidas
GGTGGGCATCCGGCCGCACCGGGTCCGGGTCGGTGAGGGCCCGCTCAAGGGTCAGGTCGTGAGCAACCAGTGGCTGGGCGACCAGACCCATCTGGGCATCGAGGTCGAAGGGGTGCTGCTGGTGGCGGTCACCGACGGCACGCTCAATATCGGGACTGGCGAGGCCGTGCCGGTCGCCCTGCCGGGCGACGCGCTGCATCTGTTCGATGCGGCCAGCGGTGCCGCGCTGCGCCATGGCGAGGTCAGCGCGGCATGAGCAGTGAACTGATCCTGGGCATCGATGCCGGCACCTCGGTCACCAAGGTCGTGGCCTTCGACCTCCACGGCCATCAGGTCGCGGTCGCGGCCAAGCCGAACCACTACGTGAACCTGCCGGGCGGCGGCTGCGAGCAGGACATCAACCGCACCTGGGCCGACTGCGTGGAAGTGCTGCGCGAGCTGAGCAGCCGGGTCGAGCGGCTGGCCGACCGGGTGGTCGCGGTGGGTGTCACCGCCCAGGGCGACGGTACCTGGCTGATCGATGCAGCGGGCGAGCCGGTGGCCCCGGCCTGGCTCTGGCTGGACAGCCGGGCTGCCGCCATCGTCGAAGCGGCCGAGGCTGACGGCACCACGGCACGCAACTATCCGATCACCGGCTGCGGCATGAATGCCTGCCAGCAGTCGGCGCATCTGATGTGGATGCAGCGGAACACGCCGGAACTGCTGCAGCGCGCCACGACCGGCATGCACTGCAAGGACTGGCTCTATTTCAAGCTCACCGGCGTGCGCGCGACCGACGTGTCGGAAGGCGTGTTCACCTTCGGCGACTTCCGCAAGCGCAGCTATTCGGCGGAGGTGCTGGCCAACTATGGCTTGAGCGACCTGGCCCGCCTGCTGCCGCCGATGCTCAATGGTGCCGAGACCAACCATCCGCTGACCGCGGAAGCGGCGCGCGAGGTCGAGCTGAAGCCCGGCACGCCGATCTCGCTGGGCTTCGTCGATGTCACCTGCACGGCGCTGGGTGCCGGCCTCTACGAGCCCGGCCGCCAGCTCGGTGTCTCGATTATCGGCTCAACCGGGATGCATATCCGCCTCGCCAGCTCCGCGGACGACGTGGTGCTGGGCGAGCGGCCGTCCGGCTACACCATGTGCCTGCCGATCCCCGGCAAGTACTCACAGGCCCAGTCCAACATGGCGGCCACGCTCAACATCGACTGGGCGGTCGACCTGGCCTGCCAGGCAGCAGGCGTGCTGGGGCTGGAGGTCAGCCGCCGCGAGGCCCTGCCGAAGCTGGATGCGCGGGTGCTGGAAGCGCGGGCGGGTGCCGCGATCTGGCATCCCTACATCCACACCGCCGGTGAGCGCGGTCCGTTCGTGGATGCCAATGCCCGGGCGATGATGACGGGCCTGGACCAGAACGTCCGCTTCCTCGACCTGCTGCGCTCGGTCTACGAGGGCCTGAGCTTTGCCGGCCGCGACTGCTATTCCGCGATGGGCCATGTCCCGGAGGAGATCCGGCTGGCCGGGGGGGCCGCGCGGTCCAAGACCCTGCGCACCATCCTGGCCTCGGTGCTGGGCACACCGGTGCGTGCCGGGACGCGGGGCGAGGAAGGGGCGGTCGGCACGGCGATGATGGCCGCCTGCGCGGTGGGCGTGTTCCCGTCGCTGGACGAGGCGGTCGCAAGCTGGGTCACCCCGTCCTTGGGCGAGCTCACCGCACCCGACCCGGAGCTGGCCCGGCTCTATGCCGAGCTGTTTCCCATCTACCAGTCGACCCACCGCCGGATGCGCGACATCTGGCGCGACCTTGCGAAAGTGCGTTCATGACCCGGACCATCGAAGCCGCCATCATCGGCGACAATTTCATGCGCGCCTCGGTGTTCGAGGAGAATCTGCGCAAGATCCCAGGCGTGGAGTGGAAGATCAGCAGCCTGGAACTGCCCTGGCCGGACGAGCCCTCTTACCATGGCGAGAAGGGCACCGAGCTCGAGGGGCTGAAGGAGCTGCAGGGCGATCCGGCCGAGCTCGCCAACTTCGTCAAGGGTGCGGAAGTCCTGGTCTGCCACCTGCCGCCGGTCACCCGCTCGATGCTGAAGGTGATGGCGCCGCCGCTCAAGCTGATTGGGGTCAGCCGCGGCGGGCCGGTCAATATCGACATGCAGGCGGCCAAGGATGCGGGCGTCATCGTCGTCAACGCGCCCGGGCGCAACTCGACCGCGGTGGCCGAGTTCACGATCGGCGCGATCTTGGCCGAGACCCGGCTGATCACCAAGGGCCATGTCTCGCTGAGCAAGGGCGAGTGGCGGGGCGACCTGTACCGCGCCGACATCACCGGGCCGGAGCTTTCCGAGCTGACCGTCGGCCTGATCGGCTATGGCCATATCGGCACCAAGGTCACCAAGCTGCTTAAGCCCTTCGGCTGCCGGATCCTGGTGAGCGACCCCTACGTGACCCTGGACGAGATCGACCGGGCTGCGGGCGTGGAGCAGGTCGACCTGGACGAGCTGCTGCGCCGCTCCGACGTGGTGAGCCTGCATGCCCGGGTGACGCCGGAGACCACCGGCTTCATGAACAGGTCGACCTTCGCGAAGATGAAGAAGGGCTCCTGGTTCATCAACACGGCGCGCGGGCCGATGGTGAACTATGACGACCTCTATGAGGCGCTACAGAGCGGCCATCTGCGCGGCGCCATGCTGGAGACCCATGCGGTCGAGCCCTGCCCGCCGGACCTGCCGCTGCTGCGCCACCCGAACGTCACCCTCACCCCGCACATCGCCGGCGCTTCCACCACCACGGTGAAGATCGCCGCACAGATGATCGCCGCCGAGGTCCAGCGCTGGATCGAGGGCAAGCCGATGCTGAACGTCGCCACCAAGTGAGCCGACCATGAGCCTCGCGGAACTCGACAAACTGACCGGCCCGGCCGACCTGCTGGTGATCGGCGGCGGTGCCAACGGTGCCGGCATCGCCCGCGACGCCGCCGGGCGCGGCCTGTCGGTCGTCATGTGCGAGAAGGACGACCTGGCCCAGGGGACCAGCTCGCGCTCAGGCAAGCTGATCCATGGCGGGCTGCGCTACCTGGAATATTACGAGTTCCGCCTGGTCCGCGAGGCGCTGATCGAGCGCGAGGTGGTGCTGAACGCCGCCCCGCACATCGTCTGGCCGATGCGCTTCGTCCTGCCGCACAGCCCGGAGCAGCGGCCGCGCTGGCTGATCCGGATCGGCCTGTTCCTCTACGACCATCTGGGCAGTCGGGCGAAGCTGCCGGGCACCCGCTCGCTCGACTTCCGGAGGGACCCGGAAGGTGCGCCGATCGTGGACGCCTATCCGAACGGGTTCGAGTACTCGGACTGCTGGGTGGATGACGCCCGGCTCGTGGTCCTGAACGCCCTGGATGCGAAGGAGCGGGGTGCGGTCATCCTGACCCGCACGCCCGCGACCTCGGCCAGGCGTGACGGGGGCTTGTGGGAGGCCGAGCTTACTGACACGACCACCGGCGAGAAGCGCAGCGTCAAGGCGCGCGCGATCGTCAATGCGGCTGGCCCCTGGATCGAGGGGGTGCTGGGCAGCGTCGCCGGCGTGAACAGCTCGCGCCGGGTGCGCCTGGTCAAGGGCAGCCACCTGATCTTCAGGAAGTGGTGGCAGGGGTCGCAGGCCTATCTCCTGCAGAACGACGACAAGCGGGTGATCTTCGTCAACCCGTACGAGGGCGACCTCGCCCTGATCGGCACCACCGACATCCCGGTCGAGGGAAGGCCGGAGGACGTGCGGGTCGAGGAGAAGGAGCGCAGCTACCTCCTGCGGGTGCTCAACCGCTACTTCCGGCACAAGCTCACCGAGGCCGACATCGTCGCCGAGTTCTCCGGCGTACGCCCGCTCTACGACGACGACAGCGCCAAGAACGCCTCGGCGGTTACCCGCGACTACGTGTTCGACGTCGACCCGCCGGCCCCGGACCAGGCGCGCGCCCCGCTGCTCTCGATCTTCGGCGGCAAGATCACGACCTACCGCAAGCTCGCCGAGCACGCGCTGGACAAGCTGCAGCCCTATCTCGGCACGCGGTCCGGCACCTGGACCGCAAGGGCGTCCCTGCCCGGCGGTGACATGCCGGGTGCCGATTTCGACGCGTGGCTGGCCGGCTTCCGCAAGGCCCATCCCTGGCTGCCGGAGAACCTCGCCCGTCATTACGGCCGGCGCTATGGCACCCGGTCTGCCCAGTTGGTGGAGGGCGCCACGCGCGTGGGCGATCTCGGCCGGCATTTCGGCGGCGAGCTCTACGAGCGCGAGGTCGACTATCTGGTGGCGAACGAGTGGGCGCGCTCGGCGGACGACATCCTGACGCGCCGCACCAAGCACTATCTGCACCTGAGTGCTTCCGAGCAGCAGGCCTTCCGCGACTGGTTCGCCAAGAGGCCGGGTGCGCTCGAGGACGAACGGGAGGCGGCATGAACCGGCTGGCACTCGGCATCGACATCGGCAGCTCGGGCGTGCGCGCCTCGGCCGTCGACCGGGACGGCCGGATGGTCGCCGAGGCCAAGGCCGCCCTGCCGGAGCCCGACCGGACCGACGGCATGATCCGGACCGCGGCCTCGGACTGGTGGGAGGCGGTGGAGACCTGCCTTGCCGGTATCCCGAGGGAGCGGGTGGCTGCGGTCGCGGTGGACGGCACGTCGGGCACCCTGCTGCTCTGCGGCGCAGACGGCACGCCGCTTTCCGCCGCCCGGCGCTACGACGATGCCGCCAGCGCTGCCCATGCCGCCCGGATCCGCGAACTCGCACCCGCCGAGAGTGCGGCGCATGGCGCCACCTCGCCGGCCGCCCGCCTGCTCGACCTGCAGGCACTTCATCCGGACGCGGCCATGGCATTGCACCAGGCCGACTGGGTGGTCGGCCGGCTGACCGGCCGGTTCGGCGTTTCCGACGACAACAACGCGCTCAAGACCGGCTGGGACCCGGTCACGCGGAGCTGGCCCGACTGGCTGGACGGGCTCGGGATCGCGCGCCGCCTCCTGCCGCAAGTGCTGGAGCCGGGCGATGTGGTCGGCCCGGCCCTGCCGGAACTGGGCTTGGCCAAGGGTGCGGTGGTGGTGGCCGGCACCACGGATGGCTGTGCCTCGTTCCTCGCGACCGGGGCCGACCAGCCGGGCGATGGCGTCACCGCACTCGGCACCACGCTGACCCTGAAGCTCCTGTCCGACCGGCCGGTGTTCGACCCGGCCGCTGGCGTCTACAGCCATCGCCTGCTCGGCATGTGGCTGGCGGGCGGTGCGTCCAACACCGGCGGCGCCGCGCTCCTGCGCTTCTTCACCGGCGAGCAGATGCGCGCCATGGAGCCGGGCCTGGACCCGGCCCATCCCACCGGGCTGGACTTCTGGCCGCTGGCCGGCAAGAGCGAGCGCTTCCCGGTAGCCGACCCCACCATGGAATCGCGCCACGAGCCGCGGCCGGCCGAGGATGTGCGATTCTTCCAGGCGTTGCTGGAAGGGATCGCAGCGGTGGAGAAGCGCGCGTACCGGCGCCTGGCCGAACTCGGTGCACCGCCGCTGCGCTCAGTGCGCACGGTCGGCGGCGGGGCGGCCAACCGGGCCTGGACCCAGATCCGGCAGAACCTGCTGGGCGTACCGATGCTCTCGCCGGCCAGTGAGCAGGCGTCCTACGGCACGGCCCTCCTGGCTCGCCGGGCCCTCTGAGGCTCAGCCGAGGTCCAGCACCTCCAGGGTCTGCCGGGCGATCATCGCCTCTTCGTCGGTCGGAATGACGCGGACCACGATGCGGCTGTCCGCCGACGAGATCAGCGGCGCGTCGGCGCGGTTGGCTTCCTCGTCAAGCGCCATGCCGAGCCAGGCCAGCCGCTTGGCCACGTTGGCGCGGATGCTGGCCGAGCGCTCGCCGATACCGGCAGTGAACACGAAGCCGTCGATCCCGCCCATGGTGGTGGCGAGCAGGGCCGTCTCCTGCGCGATCCGGTGGGCGAAATAGTCCAGGGCGAAGGCGGCGCGCGGGTCCTGGCTGGCCTTCAGCTCGCGCACGTCGTTGGACACGCCGGACAGGCCGAGCAGGCCGCTCTCGTGATAGAGCATCCGCTCAATCCGTCGCGCGTCCCAGCCCTGCTGCATCAGGTAGAGGACCACCCCGGCATCGAGGCGCCCCGGCCGGGTGCCCATGGGCAGGCCATCCAGCGCGGTGAAGCCCATGGTGGTCTCGATCGAGCGCCCGCCCTGGATCGCGCACAAGGAGGCACCGCTGCCCAGATGGGCCGCCACCACCCGCCGGCCGGCCAGCTCGGGATCCAGTTCCCGCAGCCGCTCGGCGATGAAGGCGTAGGACAGGCCATGGAAGCCGTAGCGCCGCACCCCCTCGCGATCCAGTGCCAGGGGAATGGCGAACCGGTCGGCCAGCTCGGTATGGTCGCGATGGAACACCGTGTCGAAGCAGGCGACCTGGGGCAGGTCCGGCCGGAGTTCCTGGATCGTGCGGATGGGGGCGATGCTGTTCGGCTGGTGCAGCGGCGCCAGCGGCACCAGGGCCTCGATCCCCGCCAGCGTCTCCGCCGTGATCCGCACCGGACTGTCGAACCGCCGGCCGCCATGCACGACCCGATGCCCGGTCGCGGCCAAGCCGCCATCGTCCAGCGAATCCTGCAGGAAGCGTAGTACGTGTCCGACCGCGCTACCGACATCATCGGCATGCTCGCGGAGATCCTTGTCGAGCAGGACCGCGCCATTCTCGTCCTTCACCTGCAGGTGCGGATGGACCCTGATGCCGTCGAGCAGGCCCTTCAGCCGCCGCTCCGGCCCGTTCCGCCCCAGTGCGAAGACCTGGAACTTGATGCTGGAGGAGCCGGTGTTCAGGACCAGCAGCGAGCCCGTCATCAGGTCGATCCCTTGCGGCTGCGCGGCGGGCGGGAGGTGGCGGCGCGACGCCTGGGCAGCGCGGCCCGCTCGCGCCCGGGCGGCGGAGGCGATGGCGGCTGCACGGTCGCCTGCAGCGGTGCAGTTGCAGGCTCGTCGGTGGCCAGGAGGTCAGTGATCCGCGCCAGCCGCCGCTTCGCCTCGGGCACCAGCGGCCCCGCGGCTTCGGCCAGATGCCGCACCAGTGGCAGGAACCCGTCGCGGGCATCGTCGGGCAGTAGCTGCGGCAGGGCCGAGATCGCCTCCTCGCCGGCCTCGCGCAGTATGGCGGTCTGCAGGCGCACCCTGGCCTTGAACGCATGGAGCGCCGCGGCGTGGCATTCCCCATGCTCGGCCCTGAGGTTGCGCACCGCGGCAAACGTCCGCTCGTCCACCCGGCCACCCGGCATGATCAGCCAGACGACCGCCCGGATCAGCGCATCCGCCGGCGTGCCGGTCGCGATCCGGCTACGGACCTCGGCAGCATGGGCGGCGACGAAGGCGCGGTGCTCCGGCTCATTGCCCGGGGCCGGGCGGGGCGGCTCGTCGCAGGCGCGCAGGCCCACCAGGGCCTGCAGCACCG
>NZ_WUJP01000228.1 GCF_009806515.1 Geminicoccus flavidas
GTTGGCCGTAGATGGCCAGGAAGGCCTGCTCGGTCATGCCGTCGCGCAGGTCGCGCCATGCGTCGAGCATGGTGACCACCGTATTGGAGAACTGCTCCTGCATGAGGGTGAACGGGTTGCCCTCAGGCACCGGCCGGCGCTGCGCCCGCACCTCTTTGGCGGCTTCCTCCAGCATGCGCATCGCTAGGCCGTCTTGGCCGAACAGCTCGTAGGGCAGGCGGGCGGGGTGCAGCTTGCGCGCGGCTTGCGCCAGCACCGGGCTCGCCAGCGCCTGCACGTAGCGCTGCCAGAAGGTTCGGTAGAGGCCGAGATTGATGTCGGACACGCGGGCGACCGTGGCGAAGCGGCGCTCGTCGGCCAGGTCGTTGCAGCCCAGCGCCCGGATGTCGTCCAGGTCGCGCGGCTCGAAATGCAGCACCCACTCGCCGGCCACAAGCTGCGCGTTCGGCGTGTCCGGGCCGGCCTTGGTCAGGACCGCCTCGAACAGGCCGGGCGGCAGCACGTCGATCAGGTCGATGTTGGAGGTGAACTCCTGGTGCTCCTTGCGCGCCACCGAGCCCGACACGAAGATGCCGAGATGGCCCACCGCTTCATGCACGCTGTAGACGATGGTCTGGTCGTGCGCGCGGATGTCGTCGACGTCCTTGTAGAGCTCCAGGATCCAGCCGAGCGCCTGGGGCGGCGGGGTGATCTCGTCGCCCTTCGAGCAGAAGACGATGATCGGCCCCTTGATGTTGCGCAGATCGATCCGGGTGCCGTCATTGGCGCGAAGTTCGCCCGAGACCAGCCAGGCGCCGTCGAACTTACCCGCACCCAGGTCGCCGGTGAGCGCGGTCAGCCAAGTCCCGCCCAGCATCCCGCCGGCATAGCGCATGGGCGATCCGCCATGGGTGCCCTGCCAGTAGGCGAGCGGCACGCCCGGGAGCAGGAGCGGCCCGTACCGCTCCGGCCGGATGGAAGCGGCCATCGCCAGCGCCCAGCCTGCCTGGCAGTTGCCGATGGCGAGCGGCAGGCCCTGGGCGTCTGGATGGCGCCGGATCACCTCGTCCTGGAAGCTGCCGAGCGCGTCGATCACGTCCAGGATCGTCTGGCCCTGGACCGGCTCCGTGGTGAAGCCCACGAAGTAGCAGGGATGGCCGCAGGCCAGCGCCACGCCGATCTCGCTGTCCGGCTTGAAGCCGCCGATCCCCGGTCCGTGCCCGGCGCGCGGGTCGATCACGATGATCGGCCGCTTGCAGGG
>NZ_WUJP01000229.1 GCF_009806515.1 Geminicoccus flavidas
ATCGGTCGGTGCCGCCTCGTCGGGCAGGATCCGCATGAGGCCGTAATTGACCGGGCGGAGCAGCTCCAGGCCGCACATCACGGGCTCGTGCGGGAAATGCAGCACGTTGGGCGCCGGGGAGACCATGTGCTCCTGATAGGCCCGGCTGCGCTCGCGCAGCGTGTCGAGGAACAGGGTGTTCCGCTGCCAGGCGCCGACCAGATAGTCCAGCACCGGGTTGCCGGCAGGGATCGGGAGGTTGACCACGGCTGGCCCCCTGGATGGTGGATCCTGTGCGCGTCGTTCCGGCTTCACATGGCGCGGCGAACCCCGTCACGCAGCGGGTCGAAGTGACGCGATCGCCTGGGCATAGTCGCCGCTTTGGAAGATCGAGGAGCCAGCCACCAGCACGTCCGCACCCGCCTCGATCGCCTTGGGTGCGGTCTGGGCGTCGATGCCGCCGTCCACCTGCACCCGGATCGGCCGCCCGCCGGCCAGCGCCTTGGCCTGGCGGATCTTGTCGGTGGCATAGCCGATGAATTTCTGCCCGCCAAAGCCCGGGTTGACGCTCAGGATCAGGATCAGGTCCAGATGGTCCAGGACATGCTCCAGGACCGAAACGGGCGTGGCCGGGTTGAGCGCCACCCCCGCCCCCTTGCCGAGTGCCCGGATCGCCGCCAGCGAGCGGTCCAGGTGCGGCCCGGCCTCGGCATGAACCGTGATCCGGTCGGCACCGGCCCTGGCGACCGGCCCGATCCACTGGTCGGCCGGCGCGCACATCAGGTGGGCATCGAACAGCAGGCTGGACTGGTCGCGCAGCGCGGCGATCACGTCGGCGCCGAAGCTGAGGTTCGGCACGAAATGGCCGTCCATGACGTCGAGATGCAGCCAGTCCGCACCGGCGGCCTCGACCGCCCGCACCTCCTCGCCCAGCCGCGCATAGTCGGCGGCCAGGATCGAGGGTGCGATCAGGACAGAATCGCTCATCCCTGGCGCACCTCATAGCCGGCGGCCTCGATCGCGCTCGTCACCGCCGCGCGGTCCTCGATGCCCCTCACTTCCACCGTGCCTTCCTCCACCGAGACCGTCACTTCCGCCTGCGGGTCCAGCCGCTGCACCGCCTCTGTGATCGCGCGGACGCAGTGGGCGCAGCTCATTCCTTCGACCTTCAACTGCATCGCCATGTTCCTTCCTGCCGATGCGCCGCCATCTGGTGGTTCCAGCAAGGAGAAGGTCAAGCGGCAGGTGGAACGGCCACGTCGCCCCTTGACCTTCCCGCCGCTGGAAGGGCCACCTGAAGGGTCGCACCAGCCAGTGGAGCGTCTTGATGGCCACCATGTCCCTCGAACGGACCGAGCAGCCCGGGGTTGCCGTCGATCTCGCGATCGATGGCATGACTTGCGCGTCCTGCGTGCGTCGGGTCGAGCGGGCGCTGGGCCAGGTGCCAGGCGTGGTCTCGGCCAGCGTCGACCTGGCGACGGAAAAGGCGCGTGTGGAGACGCGTGGCACTCCGGCATCCAGCTTGGTGGCCGCGGTCGCACGCACCGGCTATCGCGCCTCGGTCCTGGCCGATGACCCCGGTGGTGCGGCCGATGCCGAACTGCAGCGCGCCCGGGAAGCACAGGCGCGGCGCGATGGCTGGCATGCGGCACTGGCCCTGGCGCTGGCCTTGCCGCTGGTCCTGCCCATGGCGGCTATGCCGTTCGGCCTGGAGCTGGCGCCGCCGGCCTGGCTGCAGTTCGCCCTGGCGGCCCCGGTGCAGTTCTGGCTGGGCGCCAGGTTCTACCGGGCGGGCCTTGCCGCCCTGCGCGCCGGCACCGGCAACATGGACCTGCTGGTGGCACTGGGCACCAGTGCCGCGTTCGGGCTCAGCCTGTGGAACTGGTTGGTAGCGGGCCATGGCGGGCATGAGCTCTATTTCGAGGCCGCTGCCCTGGTGGTGGCGCTGGTCCTGCTCGGCAAGTGGCTGGAGGGTCGCGCCCGCCGCCAGACCGGGGCGGCCCTGCGCGCGCTGGCAGCATTGCGGCCGACCACTGCGCGGGTGCTGATCGACGGTGAGCCGACC
>NZ_WUJP01000230.1 GCF_009806515.1 Geminicoccus flavidas
GAGCTGCCCATTGCGGCCGTGGCACCCGGCGACCGGGTGCTGGTGCGACCGGGCGAACGGATGCCGGTCGATGGCGAGATCGTGGAGGGCAGCGGCCATCTCGACGAAGCGATGGTCACTGGTGAAAGCCTGCCGGTGGTCCGCGGCCCCGGCCAGCCGGTGATCGGCGGGACGATCAACCAGGACGCGGCGCTGGTGGTCGTCACCACGGCCACCGGTGCGGAAACCGTGCTGGCCCGAATCATCCGCATGGTGGAGAACGCCCAGGCGCAGAAAGCCGGCGTGCAGCGCCTGGTGGACCGCATCTCGACTTGGTTCGTGCCGGCGGTCCTCGCGATTGCGCTGGTGACGGCACTTGGGTGGTGGCTTGCCGGTGCGGGCATCGAGCCCGCCATCATCCATGCGGTCACAGTGCTCGTGATCGCTTGCCCCTGCGCGCTGGGCTTGGCCACGCCGGTCGCGATCGTGGCCGGTACGGGTGCCGCCGCGCGGGCCGGCATCCTGATCCGCGATCCGGCAGCGCTGGAAGCCGCCCATGCCATCGACATCGTGGCCTTCGACAAGACCGGCACGCTGACCGAGGGTCGGCCCGAACTGGCGGGGCTGATGACGGCGGCAGGCCAGGACGGCCGGCACCTCCTGGCGCTGGCGGCGGGCCTGCAGGAGGGCAGCGAGCATCCGCTGGCTGGGGCCGTCCGGACGGCGGCACGGGTAGAAGGCCTGATGCCTGCCGTGGCGACCGAGATCCGCTCCCTGCCGGGCCGTGGGCTGGAAGGCGTGGTGGCCGGCCAGCGCTTCGCGATCCTGTCGGAGCGGGCAGCACAGGAGGCCGGGGTGGTCGATGCGGCGCTGGCTGGCTGGGCAGCGGCGGCGGCCGCGAAGGGGCAGAGCGTCTCCTGGCTGGTGGCCTTGCCCAAGGGCGATGCGATGGCCGTGCTGGCGTTCGGCGACCGGCCCAGACCGGAAGCGGCGGCCGCGGTGGCGGCCTTGCGCCGCCACGGGCTGCGGGTCGCGATGCTGAGCGGCGACCATCCGGCGGCGGCCAGGGCGATTGCGGCCGAAATTGGCATCGAGGAGGTGCATGCCGGCCTCCTGCCCGCGGACAAGGTCCAGGCGGTGCAGGAACTGCGGGGCCAGGGCGCGCAGGTCGCGATGGTCGGCGACGGCATCAACGACGCGCCGGCACTGGCCGCGGCCGATCTCGGCATCGCACTAGGCTCGGGCACCGACGTCGCCATGGCGAGTGCCGGGGTGACCCTCGTGCGTCCCGACCCGCGGCTCGTGGCGGCAGCCCTGGCCGTGGCAAGGCGCACCCGCCGGACGATCGTCCAGAGCCTGGTGTTCGCCTTCCTTTATAACGTGCTGCTGATCCCGCTGGCAGCATTCGGCCAGCTCACCCCGGTGCTGGCCGGTGCCGCCATGGCGCTCTCCTCGGTGAGCGTGATCGCCAATGCCTGGCGCCTGAGCCGCTGGCACGCAAACTGCTAGCTACGAATTGTTAACCAGTTGCTGTTAAGCCTTGGTGCGGAAGCTGCCGGGAGGCCCGAGCGGCGGGCTTGGGGGTGCTAGGATATTGACGGAGCCGGCGCGGTTCGCCACGTCCCAGGGCTTGTCCGGATCACCACGGAAAGCGATCACACGTGACGGCACAGATCATTCCGGTTCAGTCCTTCGATCTCGTGGTGTTCGGCGGCACGGGTGACCTGGCTCTGCGCAAGCTGCTGCCGGGCCTCTACCAGCGCTTCCGTGACCGTCAGATGCCGGGGGACGCCCGGGTCCTCGGCCTGTCGCGCCGCGAGCTCAGCGACGAGGACTTCCGCTCCCAGGTGCGCAGCGCGCTGCACGAGCATGTGCCTGCCGACGACCTGGTGCCGGACGAGGTCGAGCAGTTCCTGGGGCGGCTGAGCTTCCTCTCGCTGGACGCCACCGGCGCCAAGGGCTGGCCGGAGCTGGGCAGGAAGCTGGCCGACAGCACCGAGCGGATCCGAGTGTTCTACCTGGCCACCGCGCCGGAACTGTTCGGCCCGGTCTGCGCCAAGATCGGCAGCGAAGGCCTGGTGACGCCGGAGACCCGGGTCGTGATCGAGAAGCCGATCGGCAAGGACCTCGCCTCGGCCCGGGCGGTCAACGAGGCGGTGGGTGCCGTGTTCGAGGAGCGGCAGATCTTTCGCATCGACCATTATCTGGGCAAGGAGACTGTCCAGAACCTGATGGCGCTGCGCTTTGCCAACGCGCTGTTCGAGCCGATCTGGAACCGGGCGGCGATCGACCATGTCCAGATCACGGTGGCCGAGACGGTGGGCGTGGGCAACCGGGCCGACTATTACGACCATAGCGGCGCGCTGCGCGACATGGTCCAGAACCACATGCTCCAGCTCCTCTGCCTGATCGCGATGGAGCCGCCGAACGCGATGGATGCCGATTCGGTGCGCGACGAGAAGCTGAAGGTGCTGCACGCGCTGAAGCCGATCCGGCCGGGCCGGGTCGACCAGGTGACGGTGCGCGGCCAGTACTCGGCCGGTGCGATCGAGGGCAAGGCGGTGCCGGGCTATCGCGACGAGCTCGGCCGGACCAGCGACACCGAGACCTTCCTGGCGATCAAGGCCGAGGTCGAGACCTGGCGCTGGTCGGGCGTGCCGTTCTACCTGCGCACGGGCAAGCGGCTGGCGCAGCGCGCCTCGGAGATTGTGGTGCAGATGCGCCCGATCCCGCACTCGATCTTCCCCCGCGATGCCGGCGAGGTCCGACCGAACCGGCTGGTGATCCGCCTCCAGCCGGACGAGGGCGTGCGCCTCTACCTGATGAACAAGGATCCGGGGCCGGGCGGCATCCGGCTGAAGAACACGCCGCTCAACCTGAGCTTCAGCGAGACCTTCAAGGTCCGCTACCCCGACGCCTATGAGCGCCTGCTGATGGACGTGGTGCGCGGCAACCAGACCCTGTTCATGCGCAAGGACGAGGTCGAGGCGGCCTGGACCTGGTGCGAGCCGATCCTGGAGGGCTGGCGCCAGTCCGACGAGGGGCCGGAGCAGTATGGTGCCGGATCATGGGGGCCATCCAGTGCTGTGGCGCTGATGGTGCATGACGGGCGTCGCTGGGTGGAGCCGGGCACATGAGCAACCGACAGATCGAGCATGGGAGCCGGGAGGAGCTGCGCGAGGCGGTGGTGAC
This sequence comes from Geminicoccus flavidas, assembly GCF_009806515.1. Lineage (GTDB taxonomy): Bacteria > Pseudomonadota > Alphaproteobacteria > Geminicoccales > Geminicoccaceae > Geminicoccus > Geminicoccus flavidus. Next base: position 3,172 of record NZ_WUJP01000230.1, read on the forward strand.
GGCGATCGCCGACGCGCTGCTCGCGGGCGTGACGGCCCATGGCCGGGCGGTGCTGGCGGTCTCCGGCGGCAAGAGCCCCGTGCCGATCTTCGAGGCGCTGTCCGCGCAGGCGCTGCCCTGGGACCGCGTGACCGTGACGCTGGTGGACGAGCGCTTTCTGCCGACCGACCATCCCGACAGCAACGAGGCGCTGGTGCGCCGCCACCTGCTGCAGCGGGAAGCGGCGGCGGCCGGCTTCATTGGCCTGCGCGGCACGGCCGCTTCCCTGGACGCGGCGGCGGCTGCAGCGGACCGGGCACTAACGGCCCTGCCCGAAAGCTTCGATGCAGTCGTGCTCGGCATGGGCGAGGACGGGCATACCGCGTCCTGGTTCCCGGACGGCGACCGGTTGGCCGCGGTGCTCGACCCGGACAACCTTCGGCTGGTCATGCCGATGCTGGCGGACAGCGCGACTGCGACGCGGGAGCGGCTCACCCTCACCCTGCCGGTGGTGGCGCGGGCGCGGCTCGTGCTGCTGCCGCTGGAAGGTGCCGGCAAGCTCGCCACTCTGGGGCGCGCCATGGAGCCAGGCCCTCTCGAGGCGCTGCCGATCCGGGCAGCCCTGAAGCTGCCGCAGACCCAGGTCCATACTGCGGGCTGAGATCCATTCGAGGAATCCTCCGCATGGCAGCAACCCTCCACTCTACTGTCGAGGCGGTCACTGAGCGGATCCGCCGGCGCTCGGCACCGGTGCGCAGCCGCTACCTGGACCAGTTGCGCCGGATGGGCGAGCGGGCACCACGCCGGCACAAGCTGGGCTGCGCCAACATCGCCCATGCGCTGGCATCCTGCGGGCCGAGGGACAAGGCGAAGCTGGAGGGCCAGGCTGCCCTGTCGATCGGCATCGTCACCGCCTATAACGACATGCTGAGCGCGCATCAGCCCTACGAGCATTATCCGGAGCTGATCCGCCAGGCGGTGCACGAGGCCGGCGGAGTGGCGCAGGTGGCCGGCGGCACGCCCGCCATGTGCGACGGGGTCACCCAGGGCTTTGCGGGCATGGAGCTGTCCCTGTTCTCCCGGGACACGATCGCCCTTTCCACGGCGGTGGCGCTCTCGCACGACACGTTTGACGGCGCCCTGGCGCTCGGCATCTGCGACAAGATCGTGCCGGGCCTGCTGATGGGGGCACTCGCGTTCGGCCACCTGCCGACGATCTTCGTGCCGGCCGGACCGATGACCACGGGTGCCTCCAACGAGGAGAAGTCCAAGGTCCGCCAGCTCTATGCCGAGGGCAAGGTCGGGCGGAAGGAGCTCCTGGCTTCGGAGATGAAGTCCTACCATGGACCCGGCACCTGCACCTTCTACGGCACCGCCAACTCCAACCAGATGCTGATGGAGGTGATGGGCCTGCACATGCCGGGGGCCGCCTTCGTCAATCCCGGCACGCCCTTGCGCGAGGCGCTGACCCGGGCCGCGGCCAGGCGGGTGACCGAGATCACGGCCCTCGGCAACGACTGGACGCCTATCGGCGAGGTCGTCGACGAGCGGGCGATCGTGAACGGCGTGGTCGGCCTGCACGCCACGGGCGGGTCGACCAACCACACGATCCACCTGGTCGCGATCGCGCGGGCGGCCGGCATTCAGCTCACCTGGGAGGACATGGCCGAGCTGTCCGAGGTGACCCCGCTGCTGGCGCGGGTCTATCCGAACGGCCTGGCCGACGTTAACCAGTTCCATGCGGCAGGCGGCATGGCGGTGCTGATCCGCGAGCTGCTGGAAGCGGGCCTGCTCCATGCCGACGTCAAGACGGTCGCCGGCGAGGGCGGGCTTGCCCGCTATGCCGAGGAGCCGAGGCTCGTGGACGGGCGGCTGGTCTGGACAGGCGGTGACGGCCAACCGCTCGACCGGAGCATCATCCGCACTGTAGCCGAGCCGTTCGATGCCAAGGGCGGGCTTGTGCTGCTCGCCGGCAATCTTGGCCGGGCGGTCAGCAAGGTATCGGCCGTGAAGCCGGAGCGACGGATCGTCCTGGCGCCGGCCCGGGTGTTCCATGACCAGGCCGACGTGCAGGCCGCCTTCAAGGCGGGCGAGCTCGACCGGGACGTGGTGGTGGTAGTACGCTTCCAGGGCCCCAAGGCCAACGGCATGCCCGAACTGCATAAGCTGACCCCGCCGCTGGGCATCCTGCAGGACCGCGGCTTCCAGGTGGCGCTGGTCACCGACGGCCGCATGTCGGGGGCATCTGGAAAGATCCCTGCCGGGATCCATCTCACCCCTGAGGCCGTCGATGGCGGACCGATCGCGAAGATCCGGAATGGCGACATGATCCGGCTCGATACCGTCGCCGGGACCCTGGAGGTCCTGGTGGATGCGGGCGAGCTGGCGGCGAGGGTACCTGCCGACGCCGACCTGTCATGCTACCAGAGCGGCATCGGGCGCGACCTGTTCGCCCCCTTCCGTGCCGCCGTGGGTCCGGCGGACCAGGGCGCGGCCGTGGTGGGCGGACCCTTCGGAATGGCGGCTTGAGCGAACTCCTCCTGGTCGGCGACGTCGGCGGCACGAACGGGCGCTTTGCCCTGGCGACGGAGGACGGCGCCCGGGCCGACGATCCGATCGTGCTGAAGAACGACGAGTTTCCGAGCCTGGGCGATGCGATCGCGGCATTCCTGGCGGAGATGGGCGGCCCCCGGCCGAGCCGGGCGGCCATCGCGATCGCCGGGCCGGTCACCGGCGACCTGGTCCGGCTCACCAACCGGGGCTGGGAC
>NZ_WUJP01000231.1 GCF_009806515.1 Geminicoccus flavidas
TTCTCCATCGACGCGCTGCGCGCCCGGCTGGAGCTGCAGGAGCTCCTCATCCTCAATGATTTCGAGGCGCTGGCGCTGGCATGCCCACATCTACCGGCGGATGGCAGCGTGCCGATCGGGCCGCCGGGCCAGGCCGTACCCGGCAAGCCCGTGGCGGTCCTCGGCCCCGGCACCGGCCTGGGCGTGGCCGGTGCCATTCCTGGCCGGGTGCGCTGGATCGCGGTGCCGGGCGAAGGCGGCCATATCGAGCTGGGCACGGCGATCGCGCGGCTGCGCCCGGCACTCGAGGTCGCCTACCGCAAGCGCGAGCGGGTCTCGGCGGAGCACTGGCTGTGCGGACCGGGCCTGGTCCGGCTGGCCGAGGACCTGGCGGAGGCCGAGGGCCGGCGCTCGGCCTGGCAGGAGCCCGAGGAGATCGTGGCTGCCGCCGAGCGCGGCGACCAATTCGCCGCCGACCTGATCGGGCTGTTCCTGGACCAGCTCGCCATCTTTGCCGGCGACGTGGCGCTCACCTTCGGTGCGCGGGGCGGCGTGTATCTGGGCGGCGGCGTGACCGACCACCTGCTGGGCTTCCTGGACGAGGCGCGGTTCTTGGCCCGGTTCCGCGACAAGGGCCGGCTGTCTTCCTTCCTGGACGGCGTGCCGCTGCGTAGGATCACCGCCACCACGCCGGCTTTGTACGGCTGCACTGCGAAACTCCTGCACGGTTGATGCCTCATGGACGCTAACTCCCGCCGCGAGGCGCTGCTCTCCACCCTGCGTCTTGGCCCGGTCGTGCCGGTGCTGATCGTCGAGGAGGTCCGGACTGCCGTGCCGCTGGCCCGGGCCCTGGTGGCAGGCGGCATCCGCGTCCTGGAGGTGACGCTGCGCACCGCCGACGCCCTGGACGTGATCCGGGCGATCGCCGCAGAGGTGCCGGACGCGGTGGTGGGGGTCGGCACAGTGCGAAGCCCGGCCCAGCTCGATGCCGCTGCTGAGGCCGGGGCTAGATTCGCCGTCTCGCCGGGCGCCACCCCTGCCTTGATCGCCGCGGCAAAGGAGTCGGCGGTGCCCTGGCTGCCAGGCATCGCCACCCCGTCGGAGGGCATGGCGCTGGCGGAAGCCGGCTTCACCGTGCTCAAGCTGTTCCCGGCCGAGGCGGTGGGCGGAGCCAAGCTGATCGCGTCCCTCGCCTCGCCGCTCCCGGACCTGCGATTCTGCCCGACCGGCGGCATCGACCGGGCCAAGGCCGGCGGCTACCTGAAGCTCAAGAACGTGGTCTGCGTCGGCGGCAGCTGGCTGGCACCGCCAGCCCTGGTGGCCGCCGGCAACTGGGCGGAGATCGAGGCGCTGGCCAGGGATGCCGCCTCACTTCCCCGCGCCGGAGCTTCGTGACAGCCCCTGTCGCGGAGCGGTGACGAGGCCGTCATCGAACCGCACTACCCCTCGCGCCCGTCGCGACCTGCGCGCGGCACTTCTTTCGGGGGTTTGGGACCAATGACCGTGATGCAGAAGCTGCGCGGGCTCGCGCTCGCCGGCGCCGTGGTGCTTTCCGCTGGTGCCGCGAGCGCGGAGCCGGTGAAGTTCGAGTTCTGGTACGGGCTGACGGGCGACCTCAGCGAGCGCATCCAGGAGATGTGCCAGATCTTCAACGACAGCCAGGACCAGTACCAGGCGGTCTGCACCAGCCAGGGCGACTACGAGGCCGCGCTGCAGAACGCGATCGCGGCGTTCCGCGCCAAGCAGCAGCCCACGGTCCTGCAGGTCTTCGACGGTGGCACCGCCGATCTGATGCTGTCCGGTGCGTTCGTCCCCGCCAGGGAGCTGATGTCTAAGGCCGGCCACCAGGTGAACTGGGACGACTACTTTAAGGGCATCGCCAACTACTACGCCACCTCGAAGGGCGAGCTGTACTCCTTCCCGTTCAACAGCTCGACCGCGGTGCTGTACTGGAACAAGGACGCGTTCGCCAAGATCGGCCGCAGCGAGGCGCCCAAGACCTACGAGGAGGTCGAGGCGGCGGCACGGGAGCTGAAAGCCGCGGGCTATGCCTGCCCCTATGCCTACGACGTCGACCCCTGGCAGTTCATGGAGCAG
>NZ_WUJP01000232.1 GCF_009806515.1 Geminicoccus flavidas
TTCTCCGCGGTCCACGACCTGCCGATCGCGACGAAGAACAATGGTTATGACGGGCTGGATGCCGAGCTCGTGGTCAACCAGACCAAGTTCGTCGACCACGTCGCCTTCTTCAAGCGGATGACCGACGAGGGCCTGTTCCAGCTCAAGGAATACGGCCAGGCGCGCCTGCAGTCCTTCATGAAGGGCGAGTGCATGATGATGCAGTCGTCCATCGCCGACCACGGCACGGTCGGCAAGACCATCCCCGCCGGCACGAACTGGGGTGTGGCGCTCCTGCCGGTCTGGGAAGGCACCGAGCGCAAGAACTCCTTCGTCGGCGGCGCCTCGCTCTGGGCCCTGGCCGGCCATTCGGACGAGGAATACGCGGCGGCCGCAGCCTTCTTCGCCTTCATCGCCAAGCCCGAGCAGGCGGAGTGGTGGTCGACGGTGACCGGCTACATCCCGGTGACCAACTCCGGCTACGAGTACATGCAGGACAAGGGCTTCTACGACGAGCCGCCGTTTGCGGGCCGCGAGATCGCGATCGAGTCCCTGTCCTATACCCCGCCCACCGCCAACAGCCGCGGCATCCGGCTGGGCGGCTACCCGCAGATTCGCAAGGAGTTCCGCGACGCGCTGACGGGCATCCTGGCCGGCAGCACCGGGGTGCAGGAGGGCCTGGACGCGGCGGTCGAGCGCGGCAACGCGATCCTGCGCCGGTTCGAGAAGACCTACGCGGGCAAGACCCTGCCCTGACCTCAAGCCTGATCGAGGTCTCGGGTTCGTTCGTGCAGATTTGCCGTTCGCAACGCGCACCCCGGGACCTCCTCCTGGCGTGGCCGGCGCCAGCTGCCAGCCTAGCACAGGACCACAGTCCTCATCGACTCTTCCGGAGTGTTCGACCCGGTGGACAAGCGCGCTTGGTTCCGCAACACGCCGCTCGCCCTGGCCCTCGCCGCCCCGCAGCTGCTGCTCGTGCTGCTGTTCTTCTACTGGCCGTCCGGGGCGGCGCTCTACTGGGCATTCACGCTGGAGCAGCCCTGGGGCGGCGGCAACGTCTTCGTCGGCCTGGAAAACTTCCGCACGATCTTCGGCGATCCGCTCTACTGGAACTCGGTCGGCCGCTCGGTGGTGTTCGCGCTGGCCTCGACCCTGCTCGCCATGACGCTCGGCATGCTGCTGGCGCTCGCGGTCGACCGGCGGCTCAAGGGCCATGCCGGCTTCCGCTGGGCGCTGATCTGGCCCTATGCGATCGCGGCCCCCGCGGCCGGACTGGCCTTCCGCTTCCTGCTCTCGCCGGAAGCCGGGATGATCGCGTACCTGAACCACAGCTTCCCGGGCCTGTGGAACCCGATCGTGAACGGCTGGCAGGCGATGCTCCTGATCATCCTCGCCTACAGCTGGAAGTACGTCGCCTACAACTTCCTGTTCCTGCTGGCCGGGCTGCAGTCGATCCCCAAGAGCGTGATCGAGGCGGCGGCGATGGACGGGGCGCGGCCGCTCCGCCGGATGTGGGACCTGCAGCTGCCGCTGCTCACGCCGACAATCTTCTTCCTGCTGGTGGTCAACCTTACCGACAGCTTCGTCGACAGCTTCGGCATCGTCGACCTGACCACCGAGGGCGGGCCGAACAAGGCGACTGAGCTGCTGGTCTACAAGATCTACTTCGACGGCTTCAAAGGCCTCGACTATTCGGGCGCGGCTGCCCAGAGCATCATCCTGATGATCCTGGTGATCGCCCTGACCTTCATCCAGTTCCGCTTCGTGGAACGCCGGATCCACTACAGCTGAAGGTGCCGGCGATGATCGAACGTACCCCGATCCTCGACATCGTGACCCAATTGATCCTCCTGCTGGGTCTCGTGATCGCGCTGGTGCCGCTCTGGCTGGTGGTCGTCGCGGCCAGCCTGAACCTGCAGGAGGTGAACACGTCGCCCCTGCCGCTCCTGCCGGGCAGCCACCTGATCGAGAACCTGGTCTCGGTATGGCAGCGCGGTGATCTCGGCTGGAAGCTGTTCAACAGCATGCTGGTCGCGACGCTGGTGGCCGCCGGCAAGGTATTCATCGCGGCACTCACCGCATTCGCGATCGTGTTCTTCCGCTGGCCGCTCAGGATGCTGGCATTCTGGGCGATCTTCGTGACGCTGATGCTGCCGCTGGAGGTGCGGATCGTCCCGACCTATGCGGTCGCGGCCAATGCACTAGGACCCTTGCAGACCATCCTGGAGGTCACCGGCCTTGCCCGGCTCTGGCAGCTGGCGACCGGGGTCGAGCTGGCGCTGGAATGGAACCTGCTCAATTCCTACACCGGTCTGGTCCTGCCGCTGGTCGCGACCGCCACCGGGACGTTCCTCTACCGCCAGTATTTCCTGACCATCCCGGACGAGTTGGTGGAAGCCGCGCGCATGGATGGCGCGGGACCGTTGCGCTTCTTCCGCGACATCCTCCTGCCGCTGTCGCGCACCAACATGGCAGCACTGGCCACCATCATGTTCCTCTATGCCTGGAACCAGTATCTCTGGCCGCTGCTCGTGACCACCGACCGCGCCAACTACGGCACCGCGGTCATGCAGCTGCGCCAGCTCATCCCGTCCATGTTCAGCGAGCCCGAGTGGAACATCGCCATGGCGGGCACCCTGATCGTCATGGCCCCGCCACTGCTGGTCGTCATGCTGATGCAGCGCTGGTTCGTCCGGGGTCTGGTCGCGACCGAGAAATGAGGAACGAGATCATGGCCGACATCACACTTCGCGCGCTGCGCAAGTCCTATGGCGGCAACGAGGTGGTCAAGGGCGTCGACCTCAGCGTGCCGGCCCGCAGCTTCCTGGTGATCCTGGGGCCCTCGGGCTGCGGAAAGTCGACGCTCTTGCGCATGATCGCCGGGCTCGAGGAAATCACCTCCGGCGAACTCACCATCGGCGGCGAGCGGATGAACGACAAGGAGCCGCGCGAGCGCCACTGCGCCATGGTGTTCCAGAACTACGCGCTCTATCCGCACATGACCGTGGCCCGCAACATCGCCTATCCGCTGGAGGTGGCGGGCGTGCCGCGGGCCCTGCGGGAGCGGCGGGTGCGGGAGACCGCGGCCTCGGTGGGCCTGGCCGATTATCTGGAGCGCAAGCCCGGTCAGCTTTCGGGCGGGCAGCGCCAGCGCGTCGCCATGGCCCGGGCGATGATCCGCGAGCCAAGGGTGTTCCTGTTCGACGAGCCGCTCTCCAATCTGGACGCCACCCTGCGCGTGCAGATGCGGCTGGAGCTGCGCCGGCTGCACCAGCGCCTGGGCGTCACCTCGGTGCTGGTCACCCACGACCAGACCGAGGCCATGACCATGGCCGACCTTTTGGTGGTGATGAATGGCGGTCGGATCGAGCAGGCCGGCACTCCACTGGAGGTCTATGGCCGGCCGGCCTCGCGCTTCGTCGCGAGCTTCATTGGCACACCGCCCATGAATCTGGTCGAGGCCGAGATCGCGCCCAGCGGCCGGCTGCACACTGAACTCGGCCCGCTGCCGATCGCTGTGGAACGAATCGCATCCGGGCCCGTCCTGCTCGGCGTCCGCCCGGAGCACGTGCTTTTGGCGACCGGCCCGGACAATGCCGACCTGGAGCTGCCCCTCGAGTTGGTCGAGGAGCTGGGGGCCACCCGCATCCTCCATGCCCGGCTGGACGGCCGGGGCTTCGCCGTGGCGACGGCACCCGGCCTGCCCTTCCCGCCGGGCGCCACGCTCCTGCTCCGTCTCGACCCCAGCCAGCTCCACCTGTTCGGCCGGGCCGACGGACGTCGGATCGACGCCGGGCTCGTCCGGATCGGCGAGCAGGTGCCGGTGGCGCCGACCGAGGCGGTCGCCGTTCCCTTCAGGTAAGAGGCGACATCGAAGCCGGCAGAGCACAGGAACGGGCCAGATCGGAGCTGGCGCTGAATTGTGGCCGACAGCGCCGCGGAAGACCGCCGCGAGTTTAGGAGAGATCGGGATGATGTGACCGATGTCACCATCCCGTTGTTCTGTCACTCCAGGCCGGTGACCGAAATCACCAGCTTCAACGCCTGCACGCGAATACCATGACCTCGTTCAATAAGGCAGAGGAACGACAAGGTCTCTCCAATACCGTGCATGAACTCCGGCACGGCAAGGCAGAAGACGGTTCCTCAGGCTTCGCGAGGAAACAATGGTTCATCGTCTCAGGTCGCGCCTGCTGTTGAGCATGGCGGCAGGTGCCTCGGTTCTGGTCCTGGCCGCGAGCCCCAAGCAGGCTGCCGCCGTCGCGACCATCACCAATAATGAAGCCAATGCCATCCGTGCCGCCTCGGCGGCGGCTCCCTACTGGACACCCGGGCGCATGCGCAGTGCGAAGCCCATGACCCTTCCGAACGCCCCGGGGCTCGGCAGCATCGTCCAGACTCCGGCACAGGCTTCCGCCTTCTCGTCGATGGCTTCTTCGGTCTCGAGTGAGCCGGGCATCCCGGTCCAGCCGGGCAGCCAGGCCATGCCGGACGTGCTGCTGCACCAAGCTATGCCCTTGATGTCCGCCAGCAACGCCGTGGCGCCGGCTGCGGCCAACGCATCCCGCCAGGAGTTCACCAACTCCCGCGTCGTGCCGATGAACGTGCTCAAGGGCATGTATCCGTGGCAGGCCACCGGCAAGCTGTTCTTCCGGACCGACACCGGTCAGGACTCGGTCTGCTCCGGCGCCATCGTCCAGCACCGGGTGATCGCGACCGCGGGGCACTGCCTCTACAACCCAGTCACACGGAAGTTCTTCAGCAACTTCATGTTCGTGCCCGGGCACGACAACGGCAGCAGCCCCTGCGGCGGCTACAGCTGGGAGTACGCAGCGGTCACCAGCTCCTGGCAGAACGGCAATGGCGTGCTGCCCAACCGGGCGGATTTCGGCGTGCTGGTGGCAGCGAACAAGCCCTGCCGCGGCAAGGGCAGGATCGGCGCCTCGCTCGGCTGGCTCGGATGGCGGACCAACGCCGTCCTGAACAAGCACGTCACCATCCTGGGCTATCCCTGCAACCTCGACTCCTGCCAGGTCCTCCAGCAGACCAACACCCTGGTCAACCGGTCGCGCGGCCCTGCGGTCGAGGCCGGCTCCTACCACGAAGGTGGCGCCAGCGGCGGCCCCTGGGTCCTGGACTGGGGAATCCCCTCGTCGGGCCAGCCGGCGAACAGCCTGCAGATCGTCGGCATCACCTCCTACCAGCCGGGTAACCGCAACCAGGACTATCTCGGCAGCTCGATCCTGAACAACGAGTGGGTCCAGATCTGGAACCTGGCCTGCGCCCGTGCCGGCGCCTGCCGGTGACATGTCCGGACCTGGGCGCGAGGCGGAAGACGCCTTGCGCCCAGGTCCGTGGCCGGATCACGTCGAGCCTCATCGGAAGGGCGAAGCCAGCATGACCCGATCGGAGATCAGGCAGAAGCCTCGCCGGAGCTGGACCATGCTGGTCCTCTCGGTCGTTCTCGCCGGGACGGCGGCACCTCCCGATCCGGGGGCACCCGCCGCCCCGGAGGACCAGGAGGCCCGTCCGCAGGACCAAGACGGCCAGGAGAGCTACTGGACCGAGGAGCGGATGCGCGAGGCGGTACCGTTCCCAATGCCGAAGGTGGATGAGGAGGAAGGCAAGCAGCAGGCTCCTCTTCCTTCGGATCCGGGTGAACCTTCGTCCCACTCCCCCGCTTCACCACCGCAGCGGCCCTGAAAATTGAGCGCGGGCGCCTCTACTCGGCCGGCTGAGCCATGGACCGGCTCCTCGTCACGCATCGCCACGGCGCTGCCGTAGCGGGGCGCTGCCGTAGAAGGCCGTAGAAGAAGGAGGCAGTGAGGAGATAGGCCAGGGTGGCAGCGGGACGGACGCCAAGGTCGATGCAGATGCCGATCGCCTCGCCGTGCATGAGGCCGAAGAAGCCGAGCACAGCCCCCGCGAGGGTGAAGGGCCCTGCCTGCGTGCCACCTCCAGCACACAGCAGTTCGGCACGGCCGGGGTGAGCCGGCTCACGTCGTTGCCGAGCGTCTCTCCGAACCCGCCGGGCTTCAGGAAGTCGCGCTGCATGTCGATGAGAGGCGGAGGTCCAGCCCGACCGGTTGCGGCAGGGCCGGCAGCGTCAACTCGACCAAGAGGCACCTCCGCAGCGTGGCGACGGTGAGGCGCAACCATACAAGAACCGCGCCGATAGCGCTGGCGCGGTGCCACGACCGCTGCGTGTCCAGGAATGGGCAGAAGCTGGTCAACCGGCAGGCGACCCGGCCGCTGCGTCATTCCTGCCGCCTACCGTTGCGCTGATCAGCCCCTTGGGGTAGCCGGGCCGTGATGGATCGCGTTTTCCGGAAAACAGCAGCGGAGCAGGTGATTGGTCACCCTTCCGAGCGGCATCGCCGCCGATAGCGTGCGGCTGACCGTGGCCACCGGCCCGGGCGGCACGGCCGACCCGGCCTTTTTGGTCCATTACGGCACCAACGGCCAGACGATCCACAGCAATGGCAGCACCGCACCGCGGGTCTACCTGGCGAACGGCACCGAGGTCGCGAACAGGGAGACCTTCTCCGGCGAGGAGCGCCTGCGGCTTACCGGCAGCGGCGAGGCTGACCGCCTGCTCGGCACGGGCGGTGCCGACCTGATCCGGGGCGGGGCCGGTGACGACCATCTGGACGGCGGTGCCGGCAACGACGTGCTGATGGGCGGGGCCGGTGCCGACCTGCTGATCGCGACCGCCGGCACGGACGGCCTGTCCGGCGGTGCCGGCAACGACGTCTATCGCCTGACCCGGACGATCGACAACGCGGTGCTGTTCGACGAGGCCGGCACCGACCGGCTGGTGCTGGACGGGCTGCGCCTGGCCGACCTGACCTTCGGCCGGGACGGCCAGTCCCTGCGCATCGACTTCGCCCGCGCTGGCGGCGGCACCGCCCAGGTCCTGCTGGGCGACCAGTATGCCGGCGGCACGATCGAGCATCTCTACCTGGACGACGGCGCCTATCGCTGGAACGGCAGCGACTTCGTCAGTGCCACGCCACCGGCGGGTGCGCCCGGCCAGGCTTTTCTCGGCGGGCTCACCGACAGGGACGACCAGTTCCTGGGCTCGCCCTTCGCCGACCTCGTGTTCGGCAAGGGCGGCGACGACGTGATCCGCGGCGGGGCCGGCAACGACCAGCTGGCCGGCAGCGAGGGCAACGACTGGATCCGGGGCGATGCCGGCAATGACCGGGTCGATGGCGGCCTCGGCGCCGACATCCTGGATGGTGGCGACGGCACCGACCTGGTGCTGGGCGGGGCCGGCAACGACTTTCTCGATGGCGGGTCCGGAGCGGACTACGTGTTCGGCAGCCTGGGCGACGACGTGATCCACGGCGGGGACGGCGACGACCTGAAGCTCGCCGGCGGGCTCGGCAACGACCTGGTTCAGGGCGGGGCCGGCAACGATTCCCTGGATGGCGGCTCGGGGGACGACCGGCTGGAAGGTGGTGCCGGCAATGACGAGCTGTTGGGCGGGGCCGGCGACGACGAGCTGTATGGCGGCGATGGCCAGGACGTGCTGCGTGGCGCCTATGGCGACGACCTGCTGAACGGCGGGGCCGGCAATGACCTTTTGGCCGGCGGCCCTGGTGACGACGTGCTGGTGGGCGGGGCCGGCGACGACCGGCTGGAAGGTGGGACCGGCCGCGACCTCGCCCAGTTTAGCGGCGCGCGCGCTGGCTATACAGTGGACCAGCTGAACGGCGGCCTGTGGCAGGTCGTGGGCACGGACGGGCGCGACACGCTAAGCGGGATCGAGCTGGTCCAGTTCGGTGACGGCCCGGCCCTGGCGATCGGCAGCCTGCGCTGACGAGGACCGCCTCAGGCCGCTTGATCCGCCTGCCCTTTCCGCGGACATCTCGACGAGGTGTAGAGCAGGGGGAAAAACGCAATGGATCTCGGCCTGAAGGGTCTAAGAGCGATCGTGACCGGGGGCAGCAAGGGCATCGGCCGGCGCTGTGCGGATGCGTTCGCGGCGGAGGGTGCGCATGTCTCCATCTGCGCACGCAATGACCGGGAAGTTCTGGAAGCGGTTGCTGAGCTGGAGCGTCGAGGGGTGACCGCCTTCGGCCAGAACCTGGACGTCGCCGACAAGGCGGCGCTGGAAGGCTGGGTGGCAGCCTCGGCCAAGGTGCTGGGCGGCATCGATATCGTGGTCGCCAACGTCTCCGCCCTGGCGGTGACCGACGACGAGGCGTCCTGGCGCAAGCAGTTCGAAGTGGACATGCTGCACAGCGTGAACACGGTGAACGCGGCCATGCCCTATCTGGAAAAGTCGAAGCACCCCTCGATCGTGCTGATCAGCTCGGTGTCCGGCCGGGAGATCGACTTCACCGGGCCGGCCTATGGCGCATTCAAGGCGGCGCTGATCCACTATGCCCATGGCCTGGCCTACAAGCTGGCGCCCAAGATGATCCGGGTGAACAGCGTGTCGCCGGGCAACACCTATTTCGAGGGCGGCGTCTGGCACTGGATCGAGAACAACAACCCCGAGCTGTTCAAGCAGGCGCTGGCCCTGAACCCGACCGGACGGATGGCGACGCCCGAGGAGATCGCCAAGGGCGTGGTGTTCCTGGCGAGCCCGGCCTCCAGCTTCACCACCGGCACCAACCTGGTGATCGACGGCGCGCTCACCAAGGGCGTGCAGTACTGAGCGGCCGGCGGCCGGTCGGATGAGCGGATGGCGGGACGGGAGCCTGCCCCCCGGCTGGACCTGCGGAGAGTCCTGCGCGATACGGGACGGGCGCTCGCCCGCCACCACCGGACCCTGTTCGGCCTGATCGCCGTCAGCACGATGCTGGGGGTCAGCGTGCCGGTGCTGACGGCGGCCCTGGCCGGGCCGAACGTCGCCATGGCGCTGCACGTCGCGGCCAGCTTCGCCATGGCCGGCTTCGCCTGGGCCCTGGTCGTCGAGAAGGTGGCGGGTGGCCATGGGCAGCGCCCTCTCGCACCCGGCAGCCGGCCAGAGCGGCGAGCGGTCAGGACGCTGCGCGGGCTGGGCGCCATGGGCCTCACGCTGCTGGTCGCGACGCCGGCCACGCTCCTCCTGGTCCTGCCCGGGCTCTGGGTGATGACCGCCTGGTTCGTGGCCGTGCCGGCGGCGGTGACGGGCAGGCTCGGCCCAATGGCCGCCGCCGAGCGCAGCTACCGGCTGACCTTGGGCCAGCGCTGGCGCGTGCTGGCGCTCTATCTGGGCATGCTCGGCCTGTTGTGGCTGGTCGACATGGCGGCCGATCTGTGGACCGTTCGCGGGCTGACCCTGTCGATCACCTTCTTCCATGGCAGCGGGCTGCTGCGCGAGGCTGAGCTGGGCGGGCTGAGAGGCCTGCCCGGGTACGCGCTCCGGGTCCTGCTGCTCACCAGCTTCGCGATTCTGTCCATGGTGCTGGTCACCGTGACTTGGCTGCACCTGCACCGGCTGGCCCGGCCGCACGCAGCCCACGGCTTGACCGGCCCCGGGCGATCCCCTTCAGATCCCGGCGGGTCGCGCGTGCGGGAGTTGGACTGATGGCAACGGCGAAGGCCCCCGACCGCCTGTATCCGTTCCGGATCATCCGCCAGGGCCTGCAGATCGTGCTGACCCGGCCGCTGCAACTGTTCGGCCTGGCGGGGATCGCCGTGTTCGTCGCGACCGGCCTGGACATGCTGGCGGCCCGGCTGATCGCCTCGTCCGATCTCGCCAACATCCTGGGCTTCGTCATCCAGGCGAGCGGCTCGGCCATGGCGGCGGTGGCGGTCACCCGGGTGGTGCTGGCCCAGGCGGATGGAAGGGAGCTGGGCGTGGCCGAGGCCTACCGGGCCGCCGGCCCTGCGGCCCTGCGCGTGTTCGGCGCCAGCCTGCTCGTCTCGATCGGCGTCCTGATCGGCTTCGTCCTGTTCGTGGTGCCCGGCCTGTGGCTGGCCACCTTGTGGATCGTCGCAGTGCCGGCCGCGATCGTCGAGGATCTGCCGCCGCTCTCGGCGGTGCGGCGCAGCAGCCAGCTCACCCGCGGCAACCGCTGGCCGGCCCTGGTGCTGGTGATCCTGTCCGTGGCGGTCGGCACCGGACTGGGCCTGCTGCTGGCCCTGCTGATCAGTATCCCGGTCGGCTGGTTCGCCGGGCCCGAGGCGGTCGAGACCGCCACCGGCTACACCCATTTCGGCCAGGTACTGGAATCGGTGGGGGTGGCGGTCCAGGTGGTGCTGAGCTCGACCTTCGCCGCACTGACCTGGCATCGGCTGCGCGAGATCTGGCGGGGCGCCGGCCACCGGGCGGCGGCTTCCGCGGCGTGAGGGACCTAGCCCTGGCCGGCCAGCGAGGCGGCGGGGCGGGCCTGTGACGGGATGCAGGCGCGCAGGATGAAGTCGGCCAGCGAGCGGGCGATCGCTTCCTGGGCGGCCGGGTCGGGCGGGGCACCGCGGACGGCTGCCACCTGCGGCGCGAAGTCGGCATAGGTCTGGGTGGTAGCCCAGATCGTGAACAGGAGCTGGTGCGGGTCGACGGGCGCCATCCGCCCCTGGGCGATCCACTCGCGGATAACCCGGCTGCGCTCCTCGACCCACTGGCGCAGTTCGCCTTCCAGATAGTGCTGCAGCCGATGGCCGCCGCTCAGCAT
>NZ_WUJP01000233.1 GCF_009806515.1 Geminicoccus flavidas
CTCGCGGGCGAACAGCCGGGAGGCCGCCGGCCGGCTGAAGCTCATCCGGACCTTTTCGATCACATAGGTCTCCAGCGCCAGAGCCGGGTCGTCCTCCGTGCCGAAGCGGCTGAAGCTCTCGTGCCAGTGCCGCACCACCTCCTGGAGGAGTGCGACGTAGATCTTCTCCTTGGTCCCAAAATAATAGAGAATGTTCGACTTGGGCATGCCGGCCAGGTCGGCGATCGCCTGGATGGTGGCACCCTCCAGACCCATTTCGGCGAACACCTGTTCGGCGGCGGCGAGGATGCGCGCGCGGTTTCTTCGGCGGATCTGGCCGGCCATGCATTGTTTTCCTTCGGTTGTTGTCGCACGCGGCCGAAACGGAATCATTCCAAACTAGAATGATTCTTGACGGAGGAAGTCTACCCAATAACCTGCCCGTTAATGGGAACCCGACTCCGGCGCAAGATCAGGGCGCCGGCGGAGACGACAGCAGCATGAGCGACATTGCCGGGCATCGGCTTTCGCCAGCGGACTATGCGGAGGCCTTCACTGACCTGACCCCGCCTCTGTCGCGCAAGACGGCACTGGTGGAGGCGTCCCGCTGCCTGTTCTGCTATGATGCACCCTGCGTGGAGGCTTGTCCCACCGGCATCGACATCCCGCGCTTCATCCGCGGCATCCAGACCGACAATGTCCGCGGTGCCGCCACCACCATCCTGGACGCCAACATCCTGGGCGGCACCTGTGCCCGGGTCTGCCCGACCGAGATCCTGTGCGAGGGAGCCTGCGTGCGGCTGGACCAGGACCATGAGCCGGTCGCGATCGGCGCGCTGCAGCGCTACGCCACCGACTTCCTGTTCGCTTCCGGCGAGCAGCCCTTTGTCCGCGCCGCGGCCACCGGGCGGCGGGTCGCGGTGGTGGGTGCCGGGCCGGCCGGCCTCGCTTGCGCCCATCATCTGGCGAGGCTCGGTCACGAGGTGGTGGTCTTCGAGCGGCGGCCGAAGGGCGGCGGGCTCAACGAGTACGGCATCGCCGCCTACAAGATGACGAACGACTTCGCCCAGCGGGAGCTCGACTTCCTCCTGGCACTGGACGGCATCGAGCTGCGCTGCGGCACGACGCTGGGCGTGGACCTGCACCTGAGCGACCTCGTAGTCGAGTTCGACGCGGTGTTCCTGGGCATC
>NZ_WUJP01000234.1 GCF_009806515.1 Geminicoccus flavidas
GGGCTTGGCGGCAGCAATGCGCTGCGGATCGAGGGAGAGGATCTGCCGGGCGTGGAAAACGCGGTGGCGTTCATCGAGGCGCTGCGCCAGGCACCGGACAAGGGCGACCTGCCGATCGGCCGGGACGTGGTGGTGATCGGCGGCGGCAACACCGCGATCGACATGGCGATCCAGGCCCGGCGCCTGGGTGCTGCCAACGTCACGATCGCGTACCGGCGCGGGCCGGCGCAGATGGGGGCCACCGGCTACGAGCAGGAGCTGGCGCAGACCAACGGGGTGACCATCCGCACCTGGGTGGCCCCGGTGCGGATCCTGGGCGGGAACGGTGCGGTCAGCGGGATTGAGCTGGAGCACACCCGGGTCGGGGAAGGCGGCGTGCTGGCCGGCACGGGCGAGCGCTTCGTGCTGCCGGCGGACCAGGTGTTCAAGGCGGTGGGCCAGCATCTGGTGCCGACCGTGCTGAACGGCAGCGCCATGCGGCTGGAGCTGGCGGGCGGCAAGGTCGTGGTTGACGCCGAACGACGCACCACCCTGCCCAAGGTCTGGGCCGGCGGCGACGCGATCGGGCTGGACCAGGACCTCACCGTGGTCGCGGTCGAGGACGGCAAGCAGGCCGCGCGCTCGATCCATGCCACCCTGTCGGCAACCCCGGCCGGCAACCGCCCGACCACCATCTGAGAGGAGCGACGTCATGGCCGATCTGCGCTGCACCATTGCCGGCGTGAAGTCGCCGAACCCGTTCTGGCTGGCCTCCGCACCACCGACCGACAAGGAATACAACGTCGTCCGGGCGCTGAAGGCCGGCTGGGGCGGCGTGGTCTGGAAGACGCTGGGCGAGGACCCGCCGGTCGTGAACGTCTCGTCGCGCTATGGTGCGGTGACCTATCGCGGCCAGCGGATGGCCGGCTTCAACAATATCGAGCTGATCACCGACCGGCCGCTGCAGGTGAACCTGCAGGAGATCAAGCGGGTCAAGCGCGACTTCCCCGACCGGGCGATCCTGGTCTCGCTGATGGTGCCCTGCACCGAGGAGGCCTGGAAGGGCATCCTGCCGCTGGTCGAGGAGACTGGTGCGGACGGGGTCGAGCTCAACTTCGGCTGCCCGCACGGCATGTCCGAGCGCGGCATGGGGTCGGCGGTAGGCCAGGTGCCCGAGTACATCGAGATGGTGACCCGCTGGTGCAAGCAGGCGACCCGGATGCCGGTGTTCGTCAAGCTCACCCCGAACGTCACCAACATCTTGGCCCCGGCACGCGCCGCGGTGAAGGGCGGGGCGGACGCGGTCAGCCTGATCAACACGGTCAACTCGATCACCGCGGTCGACCTGGACCGGATGGCGCCGGAGCCGGTGGTGGGCGGCAAGGGTGCCCATGGCGGCTATTGCGGCCCGGCGGTCAAGCCGATCGCGCTCGGCATGGTAGCGGAGATCGACCGCGACCCGGACTGTGGCGAGATCCCGATCAGCGGGATCGGCGGGATCGAGACTTGGCGGGATGCGGCGGAGTTCATCTCGCTGGGCTGCGGCTCGGTGCAGGTCTGCACCGCGGCCATGCATTACGGCTTCAAGATCGTTGAGGACATGGCGTCCGGCCTGTCCAACTGGATGGACACCAAGGGCTACCGGACCATCGACGAGTTCATGGGCCTGGCGACCCGCAACTACCGCAACTGGGGCGATCTCGACCTCAACTACAAGATCGTCGCCAACATCAACCAGGACCTGTGCATCAAGTGCGGGCTCTGCCATATCGCCTGCGAGGACACGTCGCACCAGTCGATCTTCGCGCTGCGCGAGCAGGGCAAGCGCAAGTATGTGGTCAACGAGGCCGAGTGCGTGGGCTGCAACCTGTGCATGCATGTCTGCCCGGTGGACGACTGCATCACCATGCAGGAGCGCGACACCGGCCGGCCCTATCTCAACTGGAGCATGCACCCGAACAACCCGATGCGGCTGAAGGCGGCCGAGTGAGTTCGGCATGTTCCTGATCGGCCAATACGATTCGCCCTTCGTGCGGCGCGTGGCGATCGCCTTGCGCCTCTACGGCCTGCCGTTCGAGCAGCGGCCCTGGTCGGTGTTCGGCGATGCCGAGAAGATCGCCGCCTACAACCCGCTGATCCGGGTGCCGACCCTGGTGCTGGACGATGGCGAGGTGCTGATCGAGAGTGCGGCGATCCTGGACCATCTGGACGGGCTGGTCTCGCCGGACGAGGCCATGATCGCCCGGGCCGGCAACGCGCGCCGCCATACGCTCAAGACCTGCGCGCTGGCCATGGGTCTGGCCGACAAGGCGGTGAGCCTGTTCTACGAGGGCGCCCTGCACCGGGAGAAGTCCGCGGTCTGGGTCGAGCGCTGTGCCCGCCAGATCGCCGCGGTGCTGGACGTGCTGGAGGCCGAGCGCGCCGACCGGGCCGGCCCCTGGTGGTCGGGCGAGCGGATCGGCCATGCCGACGTCGCGGTCGCGGTGGCACTGCGCTTCCTGAACGACGCCCATCCTGGCCGGTTCGAGCGTGAGCGCTGGCCGGCACTGGGGGCGCACTCGGACCGGTGCGAGGCGCTGCCGGTGTTCCGGGAAATCGCACAGGCGTTCTCGCCGCCGGCGTGAGCATCCTGATCGCTTTCAACATGCGTTCGGGGCCTGCCGAGACGAGCAGGCACGCTCACGACGCCGCGATTTAAAGAACGGCAGCATCCGGCTCTGGCAGTAGCCCGACCCGATCCGGCGCACTGCCGGGTTGCACCACGGCAGCTCCAGACTTATGCTAACCAAGCGAAGCTTAGAAGCAAAACAATAGCATTGAGATTTAGACATGCTGGGCAAAGTCCTTCTGCATGTCAGCAGCGTTCGGACTTTATCTTATTCTATCTGACAGGCGTCCGGACGTCATTTCATCTTTCATGCCCGCCTGACGATCAGGATCGGAACGCAACAAGATCAGGGAGAACGGCGATGTGGACGCTTTCCTCCTGCCGCTGTTCTTGTCATGGTCAGCCTCGTCTTGGCCCTGACGGGCATGTCTGGTGCAGTCTGGGCC
>NZ_WUJP01000208.1 GCF_009806515.1 Geminicoccus flavidas
CGACCTGGATCACCGCGTCGCCATGGTCCGGTCGCGGCGACATGCCCGTGACCCGGGCGCGCACGAAGCTGTCGCCGCCCAGCACCACGTCATGCCCATCAGCCTGCCCGGCGAGGCCAGCGCCACTCTCCTCGGCGATCGACTGTGGTTCGGCCAGGCCGAGGCCGTGCGCCCGAGCCGCCTCGGCCAGGGCCGTCGCCAGCACATGGGTCGAGACTTGGTCGAGCGAGGCCGCGAGCCGCAGGATCTCATCGGGATCGAAGCCAGGTGCCGCCTCGATCCCAGCGAACTCGGCCTGGCCCAGGGTCAGCGTGCTGGTCTTGTCCAGGACGGCGACGCGCCCGCCCCAGCGCCTCCAGCGCCTTGCCGCCCTTGACTAGCACGCCCGGCCGGGCGGTGCGGGAGATGCCGGAGATGATCGCGACCGGCACTGCCAGGATCAGCGGGCAGGGTGTCGCCACCACCGACACGGCCAGTGCGCGGGTCGGATCGCCGCTCCATAGCCATGCTGTCAGCGCCAGCACCACGGTGAGAGCCAGGAAGCCCATGGCCCAGCGGTCGGCCAGCCGTGCCGCCGGAGCGCGCGCCCGGTGCGCCGCCTCCACCAGCCGCACGATCCCGGCATAGGCGCTGGCGCTGGCCGGGCGGAGCGCCAGCATGTCGAAGGGCGCGCCCATGGAGACGGTGCCACTCAACACCTTGCTGCCCTGATCCATCTGCCGGGGCAGCGGCTCGCCGGTGAGCGCCGAGGTATCGATCATGGCACTGCCGTGCTGGACTTGGCCGTCTACCGGCAGCACCTCGTCCTGCCGGATCAGGATGCGGTCGCCCGGGAGGAGGTTGTCGATGTCGACCTCGGCCAGCCCGTCCCGGCCATAGCGCATGGCGGTGCGCGCCCACCCGGCCGCGCAGGGCGGTGAGGTCGCGCTGGGTGCGCCGCTCGGCCACCTGCTCCAGGAGGCGAGGAACTTCTCGAGCTCGGCCGGCGTCATGTTCGGCGCCGCGTCGGGCGCCTGCCCGCCGCGGAACGGGTGCGGCCATGGTGCGTTCCCGAGGATGGTGGCGAGACGGGCGTGGGAGCAGGCGGATGGCACTCCGGTCTAAACACTGGCCGGGGAACCAACCGCCGCAGGTCGGCTGCGGCAGGGTCGGCCCTGCAAGGAGCGCCGCGGCTGCACCAGCACAGGTGGCCGTCGTCTGGCGGTTGATCCCCGCCTTCGCGGGTGATGACGCGAGGGAGGGATCGGCCGTGGGCATGGCTGCCGGGCGAGCCCGGTCGGCCGTAACCCGGAGCCGGCCATGACGAGGGGAAGGAACAGCGCCTCGTCTGTCCTTTTCCGGCTTCCGCTCGCTTTCGTCTTCACAGGCACCAGCCGCGGCAAGTCCAGCAAGGGGAGCATCATGCAGCCGTCAGGGAAGGATCCACAGATGACCACGGGGTTCACCCAGCGGGGGGCCCACCGCCTGGGTGGTGATCGGCTGGCCGCTGGGCTGATTGGCTGCCTGATGCTGCTGGGCAGCGGGGCTGCCGGTGCCCAGGAGGAGGACGGGCTGACGCTGGATGGCGAGGGGATCACGCTGCGCTTCCTGGAGGGCCGCGCCGAGCTGAACCTGGGCGGCCGGCTCTATCTGGACCTGGGCGACGGCAGTGTGAGCGACGACCAGGCCTACGACATCTTCGACAAGAACCTGGACATCACCCAGGCGCGGATCGAGCTGTCCGGCAGCTATGACGGGTGGCTCAACGGCGCTTACCAGTATGATTTGGCTGACAACGAGGCCCCGCTGAAGGACGTGGCGCTAGCCGTGGCTTGGCAGCCGGTCGTGGTGACGGCCGGCAACGTCAAGGAGCCGTTCAGCCTGGAGGAGGTGACCAGCGACAACGACCTCACTTTCATGAGCCGTTCCGTGGCCAATGCCTTCGCGCCCGGACGGAATGTCGGCCTGGCGATCGCGGCGGCGCAGGACGATTGGACCGCGGCCGCCGGCATCTATGGCGGCAACATCAACGAGAGCTTCGAGGACGGCGGCACCGGCATCACGGCGCGCGTTACTTATGCCCCGGTCCGGACGGCGCAGGACATCGTCCATCTGGGCGGCTCGATCGGCTATCGTGACCTGGATTCCGGCGAGGCCTCGTTCTCGACCACGCCGGAATCCGACCTGTTCAACGCATCCCTGGTCGACACCGACACGCTGGACGATGCGCAATCGCTGACCCGCTTCGGCCTGGAGGCCGCTTGGCAGCGCGGCCCGGTCCGCGTTCAAGGAGAGTATGTCTTCACCCAGGTCGAGCGCGACGGCGGCCAGGGCGACCCGGACTTCCAGGGCGGCTACCTGATGCTCGCCTGGGTCATCAACGGGCCCGGCCGCCCCTACAGCACGGACCTGCCCAACTATGGCGGCGAGCTTGGCCGGTTCGAAGGTGTGGAGCTGGACGAGGCGCAACGCGTCACCCAGGGCGGCTACGGGGTCTTCGAGCTGGCCGGGCGCCTGAGCGGGATCGACCTGGACGATCGGGACGTGGCCGGCGGCCGCCAGGGCGACCTGACGCTCGGCCTGAACTGGTATCCGGACGAGAACGTCCGGGTGATGGCCAACTATGTGCGTGCCGAGGTCAAGGATGCCCCCGAGACTGGCGGCGACGAGCATGCGGACATCTTCCAGATGCGCCTGCAGGTCGCCTTCTGAGCCGATGTCAGGAGCGGTCCAGGAAGCGGCGGAACACGGCCAGCGTCTCCTCGCTCACATGATGCTCGATGCCCTCGGCATCCATCTCGGCCACGTCCGGGCTAACCCCCAGCGCCACCAGGAAGTCGCGCACCAGGAGATGGCGGGTGCGGGCATGGGCGGCCATTTCATGGCCGGCCTCGGTCAGGAAGATGGCGCGGTAGGGCGCGCTGGTCACGAGCCCGTCGCGGATCAGGCGCTGGATGGTCCGGGCCACGGTCGGGGGCGCGACGCCGAACCGCTCGGCCAGGTCGGCGGCGCGCGCCTCGCCCTGGGTGGCGATCAGCTCCGCGATCATCTCGACATAGTCCTCGGCCATCTCCGACTGATGCGCCCGACGCACCCGTGCGAACTGCTCGGCATGCCGCCCGACCCGCTCGCGCTCACCCTGCCCCCGGCCGCTGCCCATCACTTGCTCGTCCAATTCTGCTTCCAACCTCGCTGCCCGTCATCGTTCGCCGAGAAAGAGCATGCGGCCCGGCGGGTGTCGACCGATGAAGCAATGCTGGCATCGGCTCATAAAGTTGTCCCTGGACAAACTTTTCGTGTGTGGCCATTTTTGTTGGCGTTGGCCAAGGATGGAGCGGATCGATGGTGTGGTGTCGGGACTGGCGATGGCTGTTCCTGGCGGCGCTGGGGCTGGGCCTGGTGCTGGCGACCTCCC
>NZ_WUJP01000235.1 GCF_009806515.1 Geminicoccus flavidas
GATCCTGCGGGAACGATCGGCTTGGCCGGGCGGGTGGAGAGCGCTGGCGAGGGGCTGGCAGGCTACCGAGCGAGCCTTTATCGGACTCGTGCGCCTGTTCTCGGCTGGCCGGCACGGAGTCACATGCGCCCGGCCGGTATGTTGCTGGCCAGGGCGTTCACCGATCCGTCCGGCCGGTTTGCGCTCCGCTACCGGCGGCCGGGCTCGCCCGGCACGGTGCTCTATCTGGTCGCCCGGCGGGGGCCGGGGGCGCTGGCGACGGTGCTCGGCAGCATTCCCTCGGGCCAGGTCACCGATGCACCGCTGCCGCGCCGGGTGGTGGTGAACGAGCGGACCACGTTGGCGGCGGGCTTTGCCCTGGCACAGTTCCTGAAGGGGCGCCGGCTGGCGGGCAATGCGGTGGGCCTGCGTAATGCCACCGCCATGGTCGGCAATCTGGTGGACGTGACCACCGGCAGGGTCGGGGAGGTGCTGGGGACGCCGCTCAACGGGGCGGAGACCTCGACGCTCGCCGCGTTCAACAGCCTGGCCAACCTGGTCGCCAACTGCGTGAGGTCCCGGCCGCTCTGCTTTGCGCTCCTGAACGCCGCGCGGGACGGGTGGGGCCGTCTGCCCGGAGACACGCTCCAGGCGATGGCGAGCATCGCGCGCAACCCGTGGCGGCGGGTGGACCCGATCTACCGGCTGGCGGCGTTCCGGCCGCCGGCCTACCGGCCAGCGCTGGATGCGATCATGATCTTCATCGGGCTGGCCGGGCCGGTGCGCACACCGCTGATCGGCCTGCCCGAGCGGCCGGAGGGCTGAGCGGCCCATCCGTGCCGGCGGGTCGGGCTGCACCGCGCTCGAAGCAATGCCAGGCGCCGATGCCTGGCCCGCCGATCGAGCGGAGCCTGCGGCCAAAGCC
>NZ_WUJP01000236.1 GCF_009806515.1 Geminicoccus flavidas
CATCAGGCCGCCCCGCGCTTGCGCTCCTGGACCCGCGCCAGGGCCTGCATGCGGCGTAGGGAGTCCTCGCCCAGGCCCAGCGTCAGCTCGGTCCAGATGCGGACCACGTCCAGCATCTCGTCCAGGCCCAGCGCTTCGGCGCGGCGCCGGGACTGGTGCAGGGCGACCTCGCCCGGCAGGCGGGCGCGGTGGGTGTCGATGTAGCGGAGCAGCGTGGCCTTGGCGGCACCGGGCTCGGCGATCAGCGAGACCGCACCCGCCTGCTCCGCCTCCTCGGCAGTCCAGCTCTGGCCGGACAGGATCAGGCGGCTGGCCGCAGCACTGCCGAGCTTGCGGATCATGATCGAGGTGGCGCCCATGCCAGGGAACATGTTGAACAGGATCTCGGGCAGGCCGAACTTAGCACCCCGCTCCGCCACCACCAGGTCGTCGGTCAGGATCGCCTCGAAGCCGCCGCCCAGCACGTCGCCCTCGACCAGGGAAGCGGTCATGATCGGCAGGTCGAGCGAGCGGTAGTTGTCGTGGAGGATCTCCACAGCCTGCTCGGCATAGGCCAGCAGGCCCGCTTGGTCCTGCTCACGGATGAAGCGGCAGAAGGTCGAGAGGTCGCCGCCCAGGCTCCAGGCACGCGGCGCGTCCGAGGCCCAGACCAGCCACTGGAAGGGCAGGTCGCGCGGGTCGCGGATCCCACCGAACAGCTCCTTCAGGCGGAGCTGGACCCGGCGCATGTCGCGCATCAGCTCCGGCGTGAAGCAGGCGCGCTCGGGGTGGCGCATGCGCAGCCAGAGGATGCCCCAGCTCGGGTCGTAGTCGATCTCGAGCTGCCGGATGTCCTCGGCAATCGCTTCCTGCCAGGTCTGGACATGCATCGTTCCAGAGAAGCTGCCTATCGACATGGGTCAATTCTCCTGCGACTAGGGCGTGATGATTTACCTGATGTAAACCATTCGCGCCGTCCATATGGTTCATGATGCATTAACTATACTTGGCTAGTACCGGCACATCATGGTGTTGCCGGCTTGTTGCTGCGATATATCTTCCGTTGTCCTTGGGTCTGCCCTGCGCCACCTGGGCGCTCGCGGGTCGAACGCACCGTCGCCCGGGCCGGCCTGGACGAGGCTTAGCAAAGACGATATGTTCATACGGACATATCGATCTGATCGCTCCTCCAGCGGCCCGGTGTGCCGAGTGTGGGCAGCAGGAGCATGTCGCTCGCTCCGCGCCAGTCGAGGCAGGTAGAGGCAAGATTGGCTGAACAAACTTGTTGCCGCTGGCTCGGGCGATGACCGATAAGTCACCGCGCATCAGTCGGTCGCAACTGATCGTACTCTAAAAACAACCTAGAACCGTTCCCAAAGACGGAGGCAGATCATCATGAGCATCCATATTCAGAAGCCGGAGATCAGCGCCGAACTTCGAGCTTTTCTTGACAAGCCTAAGAAGCTCCTGATCGACGGCCAGTGGGTCGATGCCCGTTCCGGCAAGACCTTCGCGGTCGAGGATCCGGCGACCCAGGAAACCATCACCCATGTCGCGGAAGGCGACGCCGCCGATGTCGATCTGGCGGTGGCCGCGGCGCGCCGGGCCTTCGAGGGCGGCCCCTGGGCGAAGATGCTGCCGGCCGAGCGTGCCTCGCTGGTCTGGAGGCTGGCGGACCTGCTGGAACAGCACGCCGACGAACTGGCCCAGCTCGAAGCGCTGGACAACGGCAAGCCGGTGACCGCCGCGCGCAGCGCCGACGTGGCCGGCTCGATCGGCATGTTCCGCTACATGTCGGGCTGGGCGACCCGGCTGACCGGCGAGACCATTCCGGTGTCGTCGCCGGGCGAATGGCACGCCTATACCGTGCGCGAGCCGGTGGGCGTGGTCGGTCAGATCATCCCCTGGAACTTCCCCCTGATGATGGCGGCCTGGAAGCTGGCCCCGGCCCTGTCGGTCGGCTGCACGATCGTGCTCAAGCCCGCCGAGCAGACCCCGCTGGCGGCGATCCGGCTGGGCGAACTGGTCCAGGAGGCGGGCTTCCCGGACGGCGTGGTCAACATCATCACCGGCTTCGGCGAGACCGCGGGTGCCGCGATCGCCAGTCATCCGGACGTCGACAAGGTCGCGTTCACCGGCTCCACCGAGGTCGGCAAGCTGATCGTCAAGGCGGCGGCCGGCAACCTGAAGCGGGTCAGCCTGGAACTGGGCGGCAAGTCCCCGCAGGTGATCTTCCCGGATGCCAAGCTCGATCACACCATCGTCGGCACGGCCAGCGCCATCTTCTACAACATGGGCCAGTGCTGCACGGCCGGCTCGCGCCTGTTCGCGCACAAGAAGGTGTTCGACCAAGTGGTGGAAGGCCTGACGGCCGAGGCTGCCAAGCTAAAGATCGGCCATGGTCTGGATCCCGAGACCACGATGGGGCCGCTCGTGTCCAGCGAGCAGCACCAGCGGGTCACGGGCTTCCTCCAGAGCGGGCGCGAGGAAGGGGCCGAGGTGGTGACCGGCGGCAACGTGGTCGGCAATCGCGGCTATTTCGTGGAGCCTACCGTGCTGGCCAAGACCAACCGCGACATGAGGGTGGTGCGGGAGGAGATCTTCGGCCCGGTCGTGTGCGTCCAGCCGTTCGAGGAGGACGACCTCGATTCGATCGCCCAGTTCGCGAACGATACCGAGTACGGCCTTTCCGCCTCGATCTGGACCCAGGACCTGCGCAAGGCGCACAGCCTGGCCCGCAAGATCAAGGCAGGCACGGTCTGGGTGAACACCCATAACTGGGGCGACGCCGCCTTCCCGTTCGGCGGCTACAAGCAGTCCGGCTGGGGCCGCGAGATGGGCAAGGAGGTGCTGGAGCACTACACCGAGACCAAGGCGGTGGGCGTGAAGCTGGTCTGAACCGGATCCCGCGACGGAAGTGCTTCTTCCGTCGCGGGACCTTCAGGCGAGGCTGGC
>NZ_WUJP01000237.1 GCF_009806515.1 Geminicoccus flavidas
GCGCGCCAGGTCGCATTCGGCGCAGCCAGCGCCCTGCTGGTGCAGGAACAGGAGCGGGTCGGCTGCCAGATGCGCCGTGGCCAGCCGGACGATGTCGCGGGCGCGGGCCAGCCGCCCATGCCCGTGGCCGACCGGCCCCTCCCGCTGCAGGCCAGCCGCGCGTAGCCAGTCGTCGGCCTGCGCGAAACGCTCGCAGCAATGGTTGTTCTCGGCATAGCGGAGCCGCACCGGCCGGCCGTTCTCGATCACGGTGAGCCGGGCCGGGGTCCGGTAGGGCACGCTGGCGATCAGCTCGGCCAGATGCAGCATCGTGTCAGCGTCGTGGCCGACGCCCAGCAGCAGCACCTGCCCGTCCAGCTCGTAAACCCGTCCCACCGGGCTTTGCGGGATGTGCGGCGGCAATGGCAGGGGATCGGCGGTGACCCGCTCCGCCAGCTTGCCATAGGCCGCGAAGGCATGGGCATGGGCGCTGCGCCGCACGCCCGGCCGGCGCCAGAACCGGTCGGCAACGACACCCAGATCGGCCGCCGCCGGGCTGCGCGCCGGGTCGAACGGCTGCTCGTCGTCGCCCGACCAGGACGGCATCACCAGCGTGCCGTCGGGGCCGATCGCCGCCAGCAGCGCGTCGATCAGCCCGTCCGGGCCGCCCTCGACCGGGCGGATCGCCCGGAACGCCGTGTGCACCAGCAGCACGCCGCCGGCAACCACGCCCAAGTCGCGGAGCTGGCGGACGAGCTGACCGTGGTTCAATCGATGGCCACCATCACGTCGGACGACTTGACCACGGCATAGACTTGGCTGCCTTCCTTCAGGCCCAGCTCGTCCGCCGATTCGTTGGTGATCGACGAGGTGAGGATCACGCCGTTGCCGATGTCGATCTTCACATGCGCGGTGACGGCCCCGCGCTCCACGGCCTTGACCGTGCCCTTGATGCGGTTGCGGGCGCTGATCTTCATGGCGGAGCTCCTTCCGCGGCCTCGATGCGGATGATGTCGTCGACATGGCGGCCGCCCGACTTGTCGCCCGGCACCACCAGGCGCGCCAGGCCCTCGACCGGCTTGCCATCCTGCGCACGGGCGGCCAGGACCTGCGCACCGCCGAACATCGGGGCGATCTCGCCGCCCGAGAGCACCACCTGATAGCCGTCCCGCCCGGTGATGGTGAAGACGCGGCGCAGGATCGCGTTCCTGGTCGCCTCCTCCGTCAGGCCCGCTTCCTCCAGGAGCGTGCAGAGCAGCACCCCTTCGAAGCTGGCCTCGACCGGGCCGTGGCCGGTGCTGAAGAACACCCGGGCGGTGCTGATGGGGTGCCTCGCGAGATCCTCCCGGCGCAGCGTCACCGCCTGGCCATCCGGCCCGGCGAGCAGCAGGATGTCGGCGGGTTGCCCATCGGCGTGGGCAGCCGGAGAGAGCGACGTCATCGCCAGCAGGGCGACGGCAACGGCGATTCCGGCAGGGCGGGTGGTGGCCGGCATGTCTCGGCTCCGCGAACGACGAATCGGCATGTTGATGCGATACCGAACCGCCGGCGGCTTGTCGACTAGCGGCAGACTGCCTGGCGGGCGATGTCGCCACTGGAGCCTTCCGGTTCCTTCAGGGTCAGCGGCACCCGCTCGCGCTTCTGCGCGAGGGACCTGGTGCCCTCGGCATCGCTGAACAGGGTGATCTTGTCGGTGGTAACCGTGCCGGAGCGGCAGTCGAAGCGGGCGTCGAACCGGGCGGACGCGATTACCGGGCCGTCCAGGTCGAGCGGCGTGGCATAGAGGACCCGATAGGAGATCGCGCGCACCTCGGCGGCGGCCTGCTGCTTCATCTTGCTGGCGTCGATGAAGACCTGATTGCCCTTGGCCGACACGCCCACGGCTTCCCAGCGGGCGGCGAAGGCCGGCGTGGCGAGGACGAGAAGGGCCAGCACCGCCAGCAACCGCATGCAACAGCCTCCCCTTGTATCGGCATTGCTGCGATCCTACGGGCAGTCCCGGTCATGACGCAAATCGCGATGCGTCCGGAGCCGTTGCTCCGTCCCTGCGCCTGATCCGTCAGGGTGCTTCCAGCACGGCCCGGCACTGGACGGGAAGGTCGGCCAGCAGCAGGGGCGGCGGCGGGGGCTCGTCGGAGGGCTGCCAGGGCTCATCGCCCAGCCACCAAGCCAGTTCCGCACCGCAGCCATCGCCCGGGGGCGGCGGCTCCTGCGGCCGGCAGCCCGGCTGCCCGTCCGGGCAGCGCAGGCGGATGTGGAAATGGGCATCGTGTCCCCACCAGGGTCGCACCTTGCCGAGCCAGACGCGGTCGGCCCCGGCGGTGGCGCACAGACCCTGCTTGATGCCGGGATGGATGAAGATCCGCTCGACCTCCGGCTGCAGCGCCGCCGTGCGGATCATGGCCATCTGGGCCGCGCCCAGCAGGTCCGGGTCGGCCTCGCGCGTGCCCGGCCGCAGCATCGACACAGCGCCCATGCTCTCCCGCTCCGGATCGGACTGGGCATGCCCGGGCATGGGCGTCAGCCAGATGTCGGCATCCAGACCGGTCTGGTGGCTGGCATGGCCGGTGCGCATCGGCCCGCCACGCGGCTGTGCCATGTCGCCCACCAGGATGCCGGGCCAGCCCTGGCCGCGCAGGTCCTGGGCCAGGCGCTCGATCACCCGGATGAGGTTGGGATGACCCCAGCTACGATTGCGCGACGGGCGCATGGTCTGGTAACCCTCGCCGCCCCGCGGCAGGGCCACCGCACCGGCAAGGCAGCCGCTGGCATAGCTGCCGAACACGGCAGCCGGCGCCGGGGCAGGACCCGTGGCGCTGCCGAACAGTTCCTTGGCGGGCGGCTCGGCCGCCAGGACAGGCGGCGTCGCCAGGAGTGCGAGCAGGATGGCCAGGAGGAGCGCCTTCATGCGCCCGGTCTAGCCCTGTCGCTTGGGCTCGCCTAGCTTGCGGCGCCTTTTGCCAACCAGATTTGGAACAGGTGGAAACAGAGATGCTCAGAGTAACCTGGCTCGGCCATTCGGCGATCCACCTCCGGATCGGCGAGCGCTCGGTACTGTTCGACCCGTTCCTGACCGGCAACCCGTCCTATCCGGAAGGTGCCCTGGAAAAGCTCGGCGACATCGACCTGATCTGCCTGACCCATGGCCATGAGGACCATCTGGGCGACACGGTGCCGATCGCCAAGCGCACCGGTGCCCCGGTAGTCACCGCCTACGAGATCGCGCTGTATCTGGGCAGCCAGGGCGTGGAGAATGTCGAGCCGATGAACCCGGGCGGCCAGATCGAGGTGGCGGGCCTCCAGGTGGCGCTGACCCGCGCCTACCATTCCTCCAGCATCCACGAGAACAACGTCGCCCGCTATCTGGGCAATCCCTGCGGCATCGTGGTGCGCAACCACGAGGACAGCTTCTACCATGCCGGCGACACCGACCTGTTCTCCGACATGTCGCTGATCCGCCGGCTCTACCGGCCGCGCGTGGGTGCTTTGCCGATCGGCGACCGCTACACCATGGGCCCGCGCGCCGCGGCGATCGCCCAGAACGAGTTCCTGCAGATGGACGCGATCCTGCCGATCCACTGGGGCACGTTCGACGCGCTGACCGGCTCCGCCGACGAGTTTCAGAGCGAGGTCAACCGCGGCCAAGTGCTGCGCGCCAAGCCGGGCGAGACGATCGAGATCTGAGGGAGTCGCGTCGGCCGCACCGGCGCAACGGTCGGGACGGAGCGCTGCACGAAAGGAGCTGCCCAATGGGTTCCGAGAGCACCGATCCTGCCGGCTGGGATCTGTCCAGGCGCTTCGATTTCCACGGCCATGAGATCCGCTACGGGATCATCGGCCAAGGCAAGCCGCTCGTGCTGCTGCACGGTACGCCGTTTTCCTCGCTGGTCTGGCGGCGGATCGCGCCCTGGCTGGCCCGGTACCGGCAAGTCCATTATTTCGACCTGCTCGGCTATGGCCGGTCGGCCAAGCCGGACGGCGACGTCTCGCTCGGCGTCCAGAACGGGCTGTTCGCAGCACTGCTCGACCACTGGCAGCTCGAGCGGCCGGACGTCGTCGCGCACGACTTCGGCGGTGCCACGGCGCTGCGCGCCCATCTGCTCGACCGGCGTGACTACCGGTCGCTCACGCTGATCGATCCGGTGGCGATCGGGCCATCCGGCTCGGCCCTCGTGCAGGCGGCCAGGGACCACGAGGCGGTGTTTGCAGCACTGCCCGCCTACATCCACGAGGCGATCCTGCGCGCCTATGTCGGCGGTGCGGTCTTCCACCAGCTGCGCGATGGCGAGATGCAGCTCTATCTCGATCCATGGCTCGGCGAGGTCGGACAAAGGGCGTTCTATCGTCAGATCGCCCAGATGAGCGACCGCTACACCGACGAGATCGAGCAGCGCCTGGGCGGGGTACGCTGCCCCACGGCCATCCTCTGGGGCGAAGAGGACACGTGGATCCCGCTGGAACGAGGCCGGGAGCTCGCCAGGCGCATCCCGGGCGGGACCTTCACCTCGGTGGCGCAGGCAAGGCATCTGGTCCAGGAGGACGCGCCGGAGGCGGTGGTGGCGACCGTACTGGACGTCCTCGCCCGGCTCGACGCGACGCAATGACGGCGACAGGAAGCATCGATGGCGACCTATACGGCAGACATCAGCTGGCAGCTCCAGGACGGCGAGGACTTCCTCAAGGGCCGTTACAGCCGCGGCCACACGCTCGGCTTCGACGGCGGTGTGACCGTCGCGGGCTCGGCCTCGCCGCACGTGGTCGGCAAATGGGCGGTGCCGACGGCGGTCGATCCGGAGGAGATGCTGGTGGCAGCCATCTCGAGCTGCCACATGCTGTCCTTTCTCCACGTGGCCAGGCTCGCCGGCTTCATCGCGTCCGCCTACCGGGACCATGCGGAGGGAGTGATGGCCGAGATCGCACCCGGCCGGGAGGCGGTGACCCGGGTCGTGCTGCATCCCAAAGTCGAATGGCAGAGCACGGCGCCGGACCAGGCGAAGCTCCAGTCCATGCATCACGAGGCGCACGAGCTGTGCTTCATCGCCAACTCGGTGAAGACGGAGATCACCGTGGCATGATGCTGCCGGCGCGCGTTGGCGCAGCCTGGCGTCAGCACCCTTACCGAGCCGGTGGGCCGGCGCTAAACCAGCCGCCGTCATCCGCCTTTGGACAGGCCCATGCTCGACTTTGCGACGCTCTCGACCACCTGGAACTATCCGACCCGCGTGCTATTCGGCGCCGGTGCCGTCGGCAAGCTCGCCGAGGCC
>NZ_WUJP01000238.1 GCF_009806515.1 Geminicoccus flavidas
TGTAGGGCAGCGGGCATGCAGCGCCCGCTCGTGGTGACCGATCCCGGCATCGTCAAGCTGCCGATCATGGCCACGGTCCTGGACACGCTGCAGGCCGGCGGCCTCGAGGCGGCAACGTTCTTCGACGTGAAGCCCAACCCGGTCGCGGCCAATGTCTCGGCGGGCCTGGAGGTATTCCGCACCGGCAAGCATGACGGCGTGGTGGCTCTGGGTGGCGGCTCGGGCTTGGATGCCGGCAAGGTCATCGCCTTCATGGCCGGCCAGACCCGGCCGATGTGGGACTTCGAGGACATCGGCGACTGGTGGACCCGGGCCAACCCGGACGGCATCGCGCCGATCGTGGCGATCCCGACCACGGCCGGCACCGGCTCCGAGGTCGGCCGCGCCGGCGTGATCACCGACGAGAGCACCCACACCAAGAAGATCATCTTCCACCCGAAGATGATGCCCAGTACCGCGATCCTCGACGCGCAGATGACGGTCGGCCTGCCTAGGAACCTAACCGCCTGGACCGGGTTCGACGCGCTGGCGCACTGCCTCGAGGCCTATTGCGCGCCGGGCTTTCACCCGATGGCGGAAGGCATCGCCGTGGAAGGCATCCGGCTGGTCAAGGAGGCCCTGCCCAAGGCGGTGGCGGACGGGGGCGACCTGGAGGCGCGCGGCAAGATGCTGATCGCCTCGGCCATGGGCGCCACCGCCTTTCAGAAGGGCCTGGGCGCCATCCACTCGCTGAGCCATCCGGTGGGCTCGATCTACGACACCCATCACGGCCTCACCAATGCTGTGTTCATGCCCTATGTGCTGGCGTTCAATCGCGAGGTGATCGCGGAGCGGATGGAGCGGCTCTCGGCCTGGCTAGGCCTGTCCGGCACGTCCGGCTACGACGCCTTCCTCCAGTGGGCCCTGCGCCTGCGCGAGGAGCTGGGCATCCCCAACACGCTGGAAGGGCTGAAGGTCGGCGCGGACAAGTTCGCCGAGATGGCGAAGATGGCGGAGGTGGATCCCACCGCCGGCTCCAACCCGCGCAAGCTCACCGCGGCGGATGCCGAGGCGCTCTACCAGAACGCGCTCGCCGGCAAGCTCTGAGCGGATGGGCGGCCAGGGCTTCAAGGATCACTTCTCGGGAACTGCGCAAGGCTATGCCGCGCATCGCCCGACCTATCCTGACGCCCTGGTCGACTTCCTGGCGGGCCAGGTGCCTGGCCACGATCTCGTCCTGGACTGCGGCTGCGGCAGCGGCCAGCTCTCGACCCTGCTTGCCGCCCGGTTCGCCCTTGTGGTCGCAACCGATGCCAGCGCCCAGCAGATCGCCGCGGCCACGCCGCATCCGAGGGTCGAGTACCAGGTGGCGCCGGCGGATCGGAGCGGCCTGCCGGATGGCAGCGCAGACCTGATCACTGCTGCCCAGGCAGCGCACTGGTTCGACCTGCCGGCCTTCTATGCCGAGGTGCGGCGGGTGGCACGGCCGGGTGCGGTGCTGGCGCTGATCAGCTACGGCATCCTGGAGCTCGACGGGCCGGCCGGTTCAGCCATGCAGCGCTTCTACCGCGACACGCTCGAATCCTACTGGCCGCCCGAGCGCCGCCTCGTCGAGGAGGGCTACCGGTCCCTGCCCTTCCCGTTCGGGGAATTCACCGCGCCGCCGCTCGCGATCGAGGTCGCGTGGCGGCTGGACGACCTGATCGGCTATGTCGGGACCTGGTCCGCGGTGCAGCGGGCGCGCGCCGCCCTCGGACAGGATCCGATCGCGCCGTTCCGTGCAGAGCTGCTGCCGGCCTGGGGCGACCCGGAAACATGCCGGCCAATCCGCTTCCCCCTGTCGCTGCGGGTCGGGCGGGTCTGACCGGGCCGGCACCGTAGAACCGGGGAAAATACCTCCGCACTTACGCAAAATCATGTAGACTGGCGGCGAATTTTCGACCGCCAGAGGAATGTCCTTGACGGCATCCCCTGGAGTTCAGGGGGAATGCAGCATGAAGCGCAGAGACGTGGTCAAGACGTCGGCCGCGGCGGGACTGATGGTGGGGCTTAGTTCACTGCCTGCGGATGCGGCGGCAGGCCACGGGCACCATTTCCGGCGCCCACCCAACATCCTGTTCGTGCTGGTCGACCAGTTGCGCTTCCCGAAAGTCTTTCCCGAAGGCGTGCAGGATGCCGGGCAGTTCTTCGCCAGGTTCATGCCGAACCTGCACCGCCGGCTGTGGAGCGGGGGCGTGAAGTTCAGCCGCCACTTCTCGGCAGCCTGCGCCTGCACGCCGTCGCGCGGCGTGCTGATCTCGGGCCTCTACTCGCAGCAGAGCTGGCTGGCCGCGACGATCCTGGCGACCCCGGACGCGCGCGCCTCAATCTCGCCGGTGCTCAACCGAGCCTATCCGACCTATGGCAAGCTCCTGCGCCGGGCCGGCTACCGCACGCCCTATATCGGCAAGTGGCATGTCTCGCTGCCGCCCGAATCGACCGGCGACCTCAGCGCCTACGGGTTCGAGGGCCTGACCGAGCCGGACCCGACCGGCTCCAACCTGCAGGGCACGGTCGGCAACCAGGCCGAGGGCTATCTGAACGACCAGTACATCTCCGACCAAGCAGTGGCCTGGCTCGGCTCGCGCAAGGTGCGGGAGCAGCCATGGTGCCTGACCGTCTCCTTCGTCAATCCGCACGACAAGGAGTTCTTCTGGGCCGGCACCGAGTTCCGGACCTTCAACAACCTGTATGACGGGACTGGCCTGGAGCCCTTCCGCTACTATTCCTTCCACGACGGCACGGTCTATCCACCCCTGGTGCGCTGGGCGGACAACCCGCTGAAGAGCCCAGGCCGCTACGGCTACCCGCCCCTGCCGCCGAACTGGGAGTCCGCCGCGCGCATCGAGGCACGCAAGCCGCCCACCCAGGCCTTCACCCGGCTGTTCCAGCAGTTCGTCTGGGGCGGCGTGGCCGACGATTCGAAACAGCGCGACTTTGGCGTCGTCCCCTACCCGGTGCCGTCGCTCGACTACGGCGTGGCCTACGCGCCCCATCGCTACTGGGAGCGCAATCTGGACTCCTACACCCAGATCATGGGCATCGTCGATCAGCGGATCGGTGAGGTGCTGGCGGCTCTGCCGAAGGACGTGGCCCGTGACACGGTGATCGTGTTCACCTCGGACCATGGCGAATATGCCGGCGCCCACGGCTTCGTGTCCGGCAAGGTCGGCACGCTCTACGACGAGGCGTTCCACGTGCCGCTGATCGTGGTGGACCCCACCGGGCGCTTTGCCGGCGACATCGACGAGATCCGGACCGGGCTGAGCTCCTCGGTCGACCTCCTGCCCCTGCTGGTGAGCATCGGCCACCATGGCAGCCGCCGCTGGCTGCGTGCTGGCCTCGCCGAACTGTACGGCCAGCGCCACGACATGCTGCCGATGCTGCGCTCGGCCAAGGCCAGGGGGCGCCGCTACGTGCTGCTCGCCACCGACGAGCAGGTGCCGGGCTACCTCAACCCGGAGGAGGCGCCCCTGCATCTGGTGGGCGTGCGCACGCAGGACTTCAAGCTCGGCCTCTACACGGACTGGCGGCAGGACACGACCAGGATCGACCGCAGCTCGATCGCGGCCGAGTTCTACGATTACACGACCGCGCGCGGGCGGGCGGAACTGGACAACCAGCCGGACGACCCACGCGCTTTGGCTGCGCGCCGGC
>NZ_WUJP01000239.1 GCF_009806515.1 Geminicoccus flavidas
TCCTGCTGGAACGGCTCATCCCGAACGAGCTACGGGCACCCCTGCCGAGGCGGCTGCGGCTGCCGCAGCTATTCTCCCGGCGGCGCTTCGTCGACTACGTAACTCTCATGCGCAACATGGAGCCGGGCGACACCGAGACGCTGCACCAGGTGTTCTCCTGGGGCAGGGACTTCTGATGTCGCCCGCCGGAACCGTCAGGCCGGCACCGGCTCCTGGTGGCAGGCGCAGGTGGACGCACCGGCCGCCTCATAGCGGTCGTGATGGCGGACCCAGTCGCGCAGGTCGCCGTTCGGCCCGTTCTCGTTACGGCCGAAGGGGGTGAGGTCCAGGAAGTTGTAGGCGCCGACCAGGCGCTCGTCGCCACGCGCGTAGGTCGAGTAGGTGTGGAAGACTTGGCCTTCGGCGTCCTTGTGGAAGACGCTGATGCCGGGCAGCTCGTCGCATACATAGGGCTGCGGCGCATAGTTGTAGTAGACGTCGCCGCGCTCCCGGTCATCCTCGGTGAAGGACACGTCGAAGTCGAAGTTGAAGTCGCTGTTCAGCGAGGACACCCAGCGAAACGTCCAGCCCATCCGCCGGCGGAACGCCTGGATCTTGGCCAGTGAGGTGCGCGAGACAGCCGCGAACGCTACGTCGTGATGGTCGAGATGGCGGAACGCCGGCTCGACATGATCGGCCATGAACGAGCAGCCGACGCAGCCCTCCTCCCAGTCCGGGCCGAACATGAAATGCTGGACGATCAGCTGGCTGTGCCGGCCGAACAGGTCGGTCAGGCCGACCGGCCCCTGCGGCGCCTCGAACCGGTAGTCCTTCTCGATCCGCACCCAGGGCAGCGCCCGCCGCTCGGCCGCCAGCGCGTCCTGCGCGCGGGTCAGCTCCTTTTCCTTCGCCAGATGCGCCTTGCGCCGGGCCAGCCATTCCTGACGGGTCACCACCTCATGCATGGGACATGCTCCTTCCTGCCCGAAGCGCATGCGGCATCGGCCGACACTCCGGATCGGTTGCCGTGAATGAAGGAAAGCGGCAGGGACCGTGCCGGCTCAGTCCGAGCCGGTGTCCCGCTCGACCAGTGCGGCCAGCTTCTCGACCGCGCCGGTCCAGCCGGAGCGATGCGCGTCGCGCGCCGCCTCGTCGAAGAACTGCTCGTGGGTCAGGGTCATCACGGTGCCGTCACCGTCCGGCTTCAGCGCCACCGTCACCAGCGACTCCCGCTCCGGCGTGCTGCGCCAAGCCCACGTGAACACCAGGCGCTGGTGCGGCACCACCTCGCGATACTCGCCGCTGACATCGTGGCGCTCGCCGTCCAGCGTGTGGAAGGCGATGTGGAAGCGCCCGCCCTTCCTGACGTTGGTCTCGGCCTGGACAGTCGGGCCTGCGTCCGGGCCGAACCACTGGACCAGCTGTCGGGGCTCGGTCCAGGCCGACCAGATCCGCTCCGGCGACGCCCTCAGGCGCCGCCGGATGGTGAGGCTGGGCTTAGCGGACATTCAACCTCCTGCAACGGCTCGTCCTTCTCCAGGAAGGCGGCTAGGCGGCTAGGCGATCGATGCGCTCGGTCCAGAACCGCTGGTAGCGGGACAGCCACGCCATGGCCTCCTCCATCGGGGCGGCGTTGAGCCGGCAGGACACGACCCGGCCCGACTTGCGGCGCTCGACCAGGCCGGCGTCGGACAGGACGTCGAGATGTTTCATGATCGCCGGCAGAGAGACCGGGAACGGCCTGGCGAGTTCGCTCACCGACAGGGTCTCGGCTTCGCCGAGCCGGGCGAGCAGCGCGCGCCTAGTGGGATCGGCCAAGGCGGCGAAAGTGCGATCGAGGATCGGGTCGAGTTGCTTAACCATTAAGTTAAGCATTAGCCCGCCGTCATCTGCTCGTCAAGATGGTAAGGGTCCCGCCAGATCTGGCTCCCCGGCAGCCTGCCGGGGAGCCATGTGCCCGAGAGCCCCGGGCGATCAGTTCTTCACGTTCACCAGCACCCGCTGATAGCGGGTCAGCCTGGGCGAGCCGCTGTCGGTGACCTCCAGGATCACGTTCAGCGGCTTCGACAGCGCGCTGCCCGGCGCGGTCAGGGTCGCCTTGGCGGAGTTGGCGTTGTCGATCCGGACCGTGCCGTAATAGTCGCTGACCTCCTTGTAGATCCACCAGCGATAGCTCAGCCGATCGCCGTCCGGGTCGCTTGACCTGGAGGCGTCCAGCGTCACCTTGCCGCCCGGCTTGACCGTCACGTTGGCAGCACTGGCGAGCTTGGCCACTGGCGGGTGGTTGGCCTGGGCGTAGCTGGTCTCCAGCCAGCGGGCACGAGCCGCGAAGTCGGCCTGATAGGCCGGGCGCCAGCGCGCCACGCCCAGGCGGCGCGACTTCACCCCATCCACCTCGTCCAGCAGGTAGCGCGAGGTGTAGAGATTCTTCGAGATCTTGTAGTACTCGGCCTCCTTGGTGTAGCGGCCGCCCCAGCCGCCGCCCTTGGGCAGCTCCGGGTCACTGAGGCCGATCGGCAGAATGTGCAGGAAGGATGGGCTGTCGCCTTCCTTCAGGCCCTTCTCCGTGGTGTTGAGCGGGTACATCCTGCCGAGATTGCCGCGGTTCAGGATGTTCGCCTTGAGCCAGTCCGCGTCCTGCATCGACCGGTCACCCAGCAGGTACATGCCCCGGAAGGTGGCCGTCCTCGAGCCGTCATGCTCGATGCTGGCGATCCAGAACATTTCCTTGGCGTTGTCCATCAGGTACTGCCCGGGCTCGGGCGAGTACTGGCTGAGGCTGATCGAGTAGACTCGCAGCTTGCGCTGAAACGCGATGAAGGCCGCCTCGGAACGGGTCGACTTCACGTTGTAGATCGCCTGGGCCAGCTCGCGGATGCCACCCCAGACCAGGACCCAGATCGGCCCCTTCGACTGGTCGACCATGTAGACAATGTGCTTGGCCGCGGCCGAATCGTAGCCCTTGCCGACCTTGTTGTTGAGGCTCAGCCCAGACTTGACCCGGTTCTTGAGCAGGCTGGCCGCGGGGAAGTTCGGATCGTGCTGTCGCAGCCTGCCCAGGTCCTTGCCGTAGGCATCGAGCACGGCATGGACCAGATCCGGCCGCACCGGCCCTTTCGGGACGTAGGTCGGCAGGATGCCCTTGATGCTGAGCTCGTTGCTGTAGAGCAGCATCCGGATCAGGGACTGGGTATCATCGGGATCCTGACCGATATCGGTCAGGACGATCACCTCGGGTGCTGCCGCCCGCGCGGGCGACCAACCCGCCGTCTGGCTCAGCGCCAGCAGCGCCAGCGCGGCCGTCAGGACCAGTCGCCCGCCCTGCCCGGCCAGCTTCGCAAAGAACCGTCTCACTTTCCCTCCGCTCGGCATCAGTGACTGTCGAGCCGGGGCAGGTCGTGACTACGCGGCGGCATTCGGACCTGAGGGATGCACCATGGGCGCTGGTCCGGCGCAAGGACTGGTCAGCCGTCAATAGTCCACACGAGAAATACGAGGAAATCTTCTCCCTGTCTGGCTACCAATGATTTGGCTGCAAGAAGAACCGACAGAAATCTCAGATTTTCATCGATCCCTCGTGGCAGCCGCCTCCTGCACCACTGCGTATACACAAGACAAACCTGTCCCGTGTGTGCTGGAAGCACGTCCAGCGACACGCGGCAACTCCCCGGTACTCATCTGGTAGGGCCAGTTTTCCGCAATTGCAAACCACACTTCCCGAAGATTTTCGGAAGCGCGGCGGCTATGAGGAAAAGACTCGACAGTCTGCGGCAATGGTCGGGCGGCTGGCAAAGCCAGTGACTAGCTGGGTTTCCAGGCCAGCATTGGGCGGCCGCCACATCGGTGGCGACCGCTCAATCGACTTCATTCGCCTGTTGCTTGCGGCAACATGCCGCGCAAGCAGTGCCGGAGTACTGGCACGGAACTGGTCAGAGCAGCGGCATCGCGACCGGCCGCATCGGCGTGCCCGTCGCACCCCGCAGCTTGATGCAGGCGCCGAAGAAGGCGAACTCGTGCACCTTGTCGGCGATGAGCTCGTCCAGGAATGCCATCTCCAGGATCGGCACCCCCGCTTCGGCGAGCAGGTAGGTGTGCACCGGGAAGAAGTTGAGCGGATGTGCGCCGGGCGTCTGCTCCAGCGTCAGGTTGTCGGCGCCGATCATGATCGCACCGTTCTTGCACAGGAACTCCGCCCCCTCCCGGTTCAGGCCGGGCGTGTTCTGGGTGAAGCTCATGTCCGGCCATTTCTTCATCTGGCCAGTGTTGATCAGCACCACGTCGCCCAGCTTCAGCTCGAGCTTCTGGTGCTTCAGGCAGTCGTCCAGGTCCTTGGCGCCGATGCCGTAGCTGGGCGGCAGGGTCTCCACCCCGTGCATCGCCGCGATGTCGAGCAGGATGCCGCGCGCCAGGATCGGCGGGTACTTCTCCGGCCCGCACTTGGTCCAGGCCCGGCTGCCCAGATACTGCTCGGCGGTGAAGCCGTTGAAGATCTGGCCGTTATAGCCGAAGTGGTTGAACGTATCGATGTGCGTGCCGCAATGGGTGTACATCGAGATCGCATCGCCGGAGTAGGCGACCAGCTGGTTCGCCTCCAGGCTCACTCCCATGCTGTTGCCGGCGATCTCGCCGGCGGGCGTGTGGGTCATCCAGATCTGGTAGGGCTGGTCGCCGGCGCCGAACCAGCCGGGCATGCCGACGAAATGATCGACCGAGAGGTCGAAGATCTTCGTGGCATCCGCCCTCCCCAGGATCGCGGCGCGCGAGGCGCCGTCGATCAAGTTCAGCATCCCGATCTCGTCGTCCGGCCCGTAGGGGCTTTTCGTGACCTTGTGGAACTCGGCGTTGTAGGCGACGATCTTCTGCTTCTCGGCCTCGCTCACATAGCATACGACGCACATGGGCGCTTCCTCCCGCTTCTTTCGAGGGCTCGTCTAGGCGGCACGCCGGCACCCTAGCCGGTGCGCGGCCGCAGATGCGCGAACCAGGACCGCTCCAGGCGGCGCATGGCAAGGGTGATCAGCCAGGTCAGTGCCAGATAGCACGCCCCGGCGGTGATGAAGGCCTCGAACGGCGCATAGTAGCGGGACTGGACCAGGCGGGCGGCACCCGTGAGGTCCAGCACGGTGACGATGCTGACGATCGAGCTGCCGTGCAGCATGAACACGATCTCGTTGCCATAGGCGGGCAAGGCCCGACGAAACGCGCTCGGCAGGATGATCCGGCGCATCATCAGGCCCTGCGACATGCCGCAGGCGCGCGCGGCCTCGATCTCGCCCTTGGGCATGGTCTGGATGGCGCCGCGCAGGATCTCGGCGGTGTAGGCGGCCGTGTTCAGCACGAAGGTCAGCAGCGCGCAGAACCAGGCCTCGCGCAGCAGGAACCAGAACGGACTGGCGCGCACCGCCGCGAACTGGCCGAGGCCGTAATAGATCAGGAAGAGCTGGATCAGCAGCGGCGTGCCGGTGAAGCAGTAGGTGTAGAGCCAGGCCGGGGCGTTGATCAGCGGATTGCGGCTGGCGCGCATGATCCCGACCGGGATCGCCAGCACCAGGCCGACCATCAGCGAGACCGCCACCATCCAGACCGTGTTCCACAGGCCCAGCGCATAGAACTG
>NZ_WUJP01000240.1 GCF_009806515.1 Geminicoccus flavidas
CCAGCTCTCCAGAATGATGCTGAAGTCCAATGCCCGGCCTCCTTCCTAGCGGTAGGGCCGCTGGGCCCGCGCTTCCAGCGTGCGCAGGACCAGGAGCGAGGCGGTGGTGAACAGGAGGAACAGCACCGCGACGAACAGGTAGAAGGTGAATGGCAGCCGGGTGGCGCCCACCGCGTACTGGGCCTTGCGCACCATGTCGTCCAGGCCGATCACCGAGAGCAGTGCGGTCGACTTCAGGAGCACCAGCCAGTTGTTGGTGATGCCGGGCAGGGCGTGGCGGGCCGCCTGCGGGAACAGGACACGGCGGAACACCTGGAACGGCGTCATGCCGAAGGCGCGGGCACTCTCGAGCTGGCCGTGCGGGACCGCTAGGATGGCGCCGCGGAAGGTCTCGGCCATGTAGGCGCCATAGATGACCGCGAGCGTCAGCACGCCCGCGATGAACGGGTTGATGTCCAGATAGCCGATCGGCGCACCGCCTTGCGCCTCGATCCAGGGATCGATCCGGGCGACCAGCTTGTTCACCAGGATCTGGCCGCCGAAGAAGATCAGCAGCATCAGCACCAGGTCGGGGATGCCGCGGATCACCGTGGTGTAGGTGAGCGCGGCACCGCTGGCGACGCGGCTGCCGGACAGGCGGAGCAGGGCGACCGCGATGCCGATCAGCACGGCCAGCACGACGGACAAGAGCGCCGAGGCCAGCGTCAGCCGGGCGCCTTCCAGGATGGTCCATCCATAGCCGTGCAGATCGAGCATGAGCAGCAGCCGCGGGGCGCCCTCGCCGGCTCAGTCGCCGTAGACGTCGAAGTCGAAATACTTGCTCTGGATCTCCTGGTACTTGCCACTGGCACGGATCCCCGTGATGGCCTTGTTCAGGAGTTCCACCAGGTCCTCGTCGCCCTTGCGTACCCCGATTCCCGCACCCAGGCCGAAATACTCCTCGTCGTTGATCGGCTCGCCGACGAACTGGAAATCGGCGCCCTCGGGCCTCTTCAACAGGCTCTCGGAGAGGACCACCGCGTCCTCGAGCCGGGCGTCGACCCGGCCGGACACCAGATCGAGCGTGGCCTCCTCGCCCGTGGCGTAGCGGACGATCTCCACACCCGCCGGCTCCAGATGCTCGGTCGCGTAACGGTCCTGGGTGGTCTCGCGCTGCACGGCGATCCGCTTGCCGTTCAGGCTCTCGGGCGAGCCGTCGATGCCGGAGTCCTTGTGCACCACCAGCCGAGTCGGGGTGTCGTAGTACTTGTCGGTGAAGTTGATGCTCTTCTTGCGCTCCTCGGTGATCGACATGGACGCGATGATCGCGTCGTACTTGTTGGCCAGCAGTGCGGGGATCATCCCGTCCCAGTCCTGCTGGATCAGCTCGCACTCGACCTTCAGCTCCTCGCAGAGAGCATAGGCGATGTCGACGTCGAAGCCGGCGAGCTGTCCGTCCGGCGTCACGTAGTTGAAGGGTGCGTAGGCGCCTTCCGTGCCGAACCGGATCTTGTTCCATTCCTTGGCCTCGGCCGTGCCGAGCGTGAACAGGCTGACGGCCAGGGCCAGCGAGCCGAGGACAGTTCTTCTTGGCTTGAGCACGGCAAATATCTCCCGCTGCGGCAATCGTCCGCCCATGGGCAGACAGTCGACGACGCGCGGATCAGCGTCAAGCGACGCCAGGCGCGTAGGCCTTGAGGAAGCGGTCGACCGCTGTGCGGGCCAGGAGGGCACGCTCGCTGCGGCGCGGCAGGGTGGGTACGGCGAACAGGGCGCGCAGATGGAGGTCGGCGCGCACCAGGCTGAGCAGGTCGACCGCGGCACGCTCCGGGTCGCTCACCTCGATCTCGCCCCGCCCGGCCGCCTCGGCCAGCACTCGGGCAAGTGTCCCG
>NZ_WUJP01000241.1 GCF_009806515.1 Geminicoccus flavidas
CGCAGCCGCAGCGGACCGTTCTCGTAGAAGGTCATGCCGAGTTCGGGCGCCCGCACCGCTTCGGCCATGATGGTGCGGTAGATCGCGACCACGTCGGGGCGGAGGATAAAGTCCAGGAAGCCGTCGGCGAACGCCAGGAGCCGGGTGCGCAGGTCACCCTCGCCCGGCAGGGCCACCATGCCGCCATGGCCCTGGCAGGCGTGGAGCACGACCGTAGCGAACAGTTCCTGCTTGCTCTGGAAATGCTCGTACACGGTGGCCTTGCCGACCTTCGCTTTGCGGGCGATGTCGTCCATGCTGGTGGCGGCATAGCCCTTTTCCGCGAACAGCAGCCCGGCAGCGTGCAGCACCGCCTGCGGCTTGCCGGCAGCCTCGCCCGGGGGCTGGTGGTCCTGAAGTTCGGGAAGAGGCAGCATGGATCGCGGGCAGCACCAGAACTGAACGGTTCTACGCGATGGTGGCGCATGATCGTCGCGGCGACAAGAAGGGAGCTAGGAATTCCCGGCAGGACAGGCTTGCATAGCCTCAGAACTGAACGGTTCAGTTTTTCCCTTGATCCGGCGGGGGCGCGCGCGCATCTGCGGGAAGTTCGATCCTGTTGCGCGCCGGCGCTGCCGGTGACGGTCCGAAGGTTGCGGCCATGGCAGGCGTGAAGAAACTCGTGCTGAGCAGCCTCGCGGCGGCCGCGATCGCCGGCGGTGGCTGGGCCGGCTGGCAGTACTGGCACGAATGGCGCTTCGTCGAATCCACCAACAACGCTTATGTCCAGGCCGACACCGCGCCGATCGCGCCCAAGGTCGCGGGCCTAGTCCAGGAGGTGCGCGTGGTCGACGACCAGCGGGTCCATGCCGGCGACCTCCTGTTCCGCATCGACCCGGTCGACTATGTCGCGGC
Organism: Geminicoccus flavidas; assembly: GCF_009806515.1. Classification (GTDB taxonomy): domain Bacteria; phylum Pseudomonadota; class Alphaproteobacteria; order Geminicoccales; family Geminicoccaceae; genus Geminicoccus; species Geminicoccus flavidus. The sequence goes on from NZ_WUJP01000241.1 coordinate 895, forward strand.
CGAAGCGGCGGCCGGGGCGGCCGTGGAGGCGCAGACGGCGCGCATCGCCACGATCGGCACCCAGATCGAGCTGCAACGGGTCGTGATCGACCGGGCGAGTGCCGGCATCGAGGCGGCACGGGCGCAACTCGAGCTGGCCCGCTCCGAATCCGAGCGCTCCAGCAAGCTCGCCCAGCAGAAATGGACCAGCCGTGAGACTCTGGAGCGCGCGACCTCCGAGGCGACCCAGGCCGCGGCCGTGCTGCGCCAGGCCGAGGCCGATCTCGCCAGCGCCAGGGGCCAGCTCGACGTGCTCCAGGCCCAGCGCACCGAGGCCCGTGCCGCCCTGCACGAGGCGCAGGCGCGGCTTACCGCCGCCCGTGCCGACCTCGCGGCCACGGAGGTGCGCGCGCCGGTGGACGGGGTGGTGGGCGGCAAGTCGGTGCAGGTCGGCCAGTATCTGCGTGCCGGCAGCCAGGCCATGCTGGTGGTGCCGCTGCCCGACGTCCACGTGGTCGCGAACTTCAAGGAAACCCAGATCGGCCGGATGCGGATCGGCCAGACCGTGCGCCTGGCGGTGGATGCCTGGCCGGACCGGGAGATCGAGGGCGTGATCTCCAGCCTGGCACCCGCCAGCGGTGCGGAGTTCAGCCTGCTGCCGGCCGAGAACGCCACCGGCAATTTCACCAAGATCGTCCAGCGCGTGCCGGTCCGGATCGACCTTGCCCCGGACAATGCGCTGGCCGGCCTGCTGCGTCCGGGCCTCTCGGTCGAGGTCAGCGTGGACACGCGCGGCGAGGGTGGCGCGGCGCAGCTGGCCGAGGGCGTGTTCGGTGCTGCGCGTCCGGCCGGCCTGGCCGGCGGATCGCTCACCGATCGGCTCTGACGCAGGATGGCCAGTTCGGCGGCAGTGGCGACGCCAGCACCCGCCCGGGCGCCGGCGGGCCCACGCCCGATGGCGGTGCTGGGCTTCTTCGCCATGGTGTTCGGGATGTTCATGGCGATCCTGGACATCCAGATCGTCAGCTCGTCCTTGCGCGAGATCCAGGCCGGCCTCGCCGCCAGCACCGACGAGATTGCCTGGGTGCAGACCAGCTACCTGATTGCGGAGGTCGTGATGATCCCGCTGTCAGGCATGCTGTCCCGGGTGCTCTCGACCCGGATCCTGTTCGCCGTCTCCTGCGGCACCTTCACCCTCGCCTCCTTCCTCTGCTCCACCGCGGGCTCGATCGAAGAGATGATCGTCTGGCGGGTGCTGCAGGGCTTTCTCGGCGGGGCGATGATCCCCACCGTGTTCGCCACCAGCTTCATCCTGTTCCCGCCCGAGCGCCGTGCCGGCATCTCGGTGCTGATCGGCCTAGTTGCCACCATGGCGCCGACCATCGGCCCCACGCTGGGCGGCTGGCTCACCGAGACCTTCTCCTGGCACTGGCTGTTCTTGGCCAACGTGCCCCCCGGCATCATCGTGACGATCCTGGTCTGGCGCACGGTCGACATCGACAAGCCGGACCTCGGCCTCATGAAGGGCTTCGACTGGCTGGGCCTGGCCGCGATGGCGGCGTTCCTGGGCTCGCTCGAATACGTGTTCGATGAGGGGCCGCGCTGGGACTGGCTGGACGATACCGGGGTGCGCTACGCCGCGGTGATCGCGGCCGTGGCCGGCGTCCTGTTCTTCTGGCGGGTGCTCAGCTATCGCCAGCCGATCGTGGAGCTGCGCGCGTTCAAGGACCGCAACTTCGCGATCGGCTGCGTGCTGAGCTTCGTCCTGGGCATCGGCCTCTACGGCTCGGTCTATCTGCTGCCGCTCTTTCTGGCCAGCGTGCGCGGCTACAACGCGCTCCAGATCGGCCAGATCATGTTCGTCACCGGTCTGTTCCAGTTCCTCTCGGCCCCGCTCGCCGGGATGCTCAGCAAGAAGATGGACCTCAGGGCGATGCTGGCGCTGGGCCTCATCCTGTTCGGCCTGGGCGTCTACCTGAACCACGAGGTGACCAACCAGAGCTCGCTGGCCGAGCTGTTCCTCCCGCAGGCGATCCGCGGCGTGTCGCTGATGCTGTGCTTCCTGCCGATCAACACGCTGGCACTCGGCACCCTGCCGCCCGACCGGATTAAGAACGCGTCCGGCCTCTACAACCTGATGCGCAATCTGGGGGGTGCGATCGGCCTCGCCCTGATCAACACGGCGATCGACCACCGGATGGCGCACCACATGCGCCACCTCCTGGACCAACTCAGCCTGTCGCGCGGCATC
>NZ_WUJP01000242.1 GCF_009806515.1 Geminicoccus flavidas
GTGGCCTCGACCCTGGAAGCGATGAGCGGCCGGATGGGCGACCTGCTCGGCACCGACCCCGACCAGGCGGCACTGCGCACGCTGGTCAACATGGCCGAGCGCGAAGCCAGCGTGCTCACTTATGCCGACTGCTTTCTACTGATGTCGGCGGTGTTCTTCCTGGCGCTCCTGCTGATGCCGCTGGTGCACAAGCCGAAGGCCGCAGGGGCTTCGGCAGACGCGCACTGACGGAACATCCACAAGTAGTGCTGCGGATCACAGACAAGCTCAAGTATCGCATCTAATGAATTCGACGCCGGATCCGTTCCGGCCAATCGACATTCAGAGGATGCCAAGATGAGTACTCGACCGAGCTCATGTCGAACCCGCACGCCCGCACGGCTGGCGGCGGCGGTGCTGGCCGCGGCGCTGGCGCTGCCTGCGGCTGCTCAGGCCGATCCGTGCGGGCCGCTCATGAACGACCTGGTCGCCTGGGTGAACGCCCGCCCCGGCAACACGGTCGCGTTTAACTGGGCGATGAACTATCAGGCGAACGGCCGCTGGACGGTGAACTACGGCACCGGCTCGCTCGGCAAGGGCCGGATGGTCGTGATGCCCGGCAGCGTCCGGCCGCCATTCGGACCCAGCATCAACCTGCGCTTCTCGTCCCTGTCCGGCCA
>NZ_WUJP01000243.1 GCF_009806515.1 Geminicoccus flavidas
GGCCACGCGCACCTTCAGCGACCGCAGCTTCTGCCGGGAGCAGCCGCTGCCCAACCAGTTCTGCACGCAGATGCAGAACTTCGACGTCAGGCAGCCTGAGAAGGTGGCGCTCGACCTGTTCTCGGACGGCAGCGTGTTGGTGGCGAACCGCTATGGGCCAACCGCAGCGGTCTGCCACGGCACCAAGTTCCTGACCATCAACTACTGGGACGGCTTCGACAGCTTCACCTTCCAGAAGCAGTCCCTGCCGATCATCAAGTAGCCGGGGCCGGGCCGTACTGCAGGCGGCCCGGTTCTGCTGGGGTCAGGTTCAGTTCCCGTACGGGTCGAACGAGAAATACTTCCCGGCGATCTTCATGTAGGTGCCGTCCTCGCGCATCGCGGCGATCGCCTCGTCGATACGCGCCTTCAGCGCCGGGTCGTCCTGCGGCAGGATCACCCCGATCCCCTCGCCGAACCAGCGCCGGTCGTTGTAGGCCGGGCCGGTGAACTCCAGCTTCTTGCCGTGCTTGCCCTTGATCGCGGTCTGGTCGAGCGCCCAGGCATCGGCCAGGATGACGTCGACCTGCTCCTTCATGAGCGCGTCCACCATCTGCGGCAGCGTCTTGAACCGCGCGATCTTGGCGGATGCGGTGAATTCGGAGGTCACGAACTGGTCGTGGGTGGTATTCGCCTGCACGCCGATCGTCTTGCCGCGCAGCGCCTTCCAGACCCCTTCCACCGAATCGCCCTTGCGGCGCACGAACATGGCGGGCGTGTGGTAGTAGCGCTGGCTGAACGCGATGCCGCGCCGGCGCCGGCCGTCGGTGATCGAGGTGGAGGCGACCACGATGTCGGCGCGCCGCGACTTCACGGCATCCAGGATCTGGTCCCAGGTGAACTGCACCTTGGTGCACTTGGCCGCGAGCCGCTTGCAGATCTCGTCAGCCATCTCGATGTCGAAGCCGGACAGCCGGCCCTTCTTGTCGACCATGCTGTAGGGCGGGTAGCTCCCGTCGACCGCGACCCGCAGGATGGCCTGGGGCTGGGCGAAGGCGGCGGCCGAAAAGGCTAGGCCGAGAGCCACGACGAACGCAGCGATGGTTGGTCGGCGCATGAGCGAAACCCGCTAACTGATTGAGCTTGCACCGATGCCCGGATCGGGCATTTCGGTCAACCCTTCAGCTTGCCCGAAAGGAACTGCCGGACCCGCTCAGACCTTGGCGCGCCGAAGAATTGGTCGGGCGGCCCCTGATCTTCGATGCGGCCCTGATGCAGAAAGATCACATGATCGGCCACCTCGCGGGCAAAGCCCATCTCGTGGGTGACCACGATCATGGTGCGCCCCTCCACCGCCAGGTCGCGCATCACCCGCAGCACCTCGCCGACCAGCTCCGGGTCCAGCGCCGAGGTCGGCTCGTCGAACAGGAGCACGTCCGGCTCCATGGCGAGCGCCCTGGCGATCGCCGCGCGCTGCTGCTGCCCGCCCGAGAGATGGGCGGGGTAGGCGTCGCGCTTGTCCCAGATGCCGACCTTGTTGAGCAGCGCCTCGGCCCGGGCCAGCGCTTCGGCCCGGCTGAGCTTCAGCACGTGGACCGGCGCCTCGATGACGTTGTCCAGAATGGTCATGTGCGACCAGAGATTAAACTGCTGGAATACCATGCCCAGGCGGGTGCGCAGCCGCTCGACCTGCCGGCGGTCGGCTGCCTTGAGCTTGCCAGCGCGGTCCGGGACGAGGCGCATCTCCTCGCCGGCCACCACGATCCGCCCCTGGTCCGGCATCTCCAGAAGGTTCAGGCAGCGCAGAAACGTGCTCTTGCCCGATCCGGACGAACCCAGCATCGCGATCACGTCGCCCTTGTCGGCGGCCACCGAGACGCCTTTGAGGACTTCGAGGGAGCCGAAGGTCTTGTGGATGTCGTCGGCGACCAGGGCGTGTGCGGATCCGCTCATCGACGGGTTGTCGCCTTTCTCGATGCTGCCGGCAGGTTTGGTGGGCGGGGATGCCGGCGTCAAGCCGTTCGCCCGGAAGCGGTCGTCATGCGCCTCGGTAACCTCTTGAAAACGGTAGGAGAATGCCCAGATCGCTGGGTGCCAGCCGCCCATACGGGGCTGGCAGATCCAAGGGCGCCGGTACTCGGGCGCCTCTCGTACCCATGTTGCTCAGCGGAGGATATGGCTATGAGAACAGCACTCGACTTCACGCCACTCTTCCGGTCGACCATCGGCTTCGACCGGGTCTTTGATCTGCTCGACAGCGCCAGCCGCCTGCAGGCGATCGACAACTGGCCGCCGTACGACATCGTCAAGACCGGCGAGGATGCCTACCGCATCAGCATGGCCGTCGCCGGCTTCTCGAAGGACGAACTCGATCTGACCCAGGAGCCGAACCTCCTGGTGGTCAGCGGCTCGAAGCCGGGTCAGGATGACGGGCAGTACCTGCATCGCGGTATCGCCGGCCGGGCCTTCCAGCGCCGCTTCGAACTGGCCGACCATGTCAAGGTGAAGGCGGCGAACCTGGAGAACGGCCTGCTCACGATCGACCTCGTCCGCGAGCTGCCCGAGGCGATGAAGCCGCGGCGGATCGAGATCGGGAGCGAGGCGCTGCCAAAGCCCGAGCCCATGCAGATCGAGAACCAGAGTAAGGCCGCCTGACGCCTGACCTGCTTCCTGCTGCCAAAGCTGAGGAGAAGAGCCATGAACATGCGCGATCTCATTCCCTGGGGCCGCACCATGAGCCAGGCCCCGACCCTCTACCGCGACC
>NZ_WUJP01000244.1 GCF_009806515.1 Geminicoccus flavidas
AGGAGCAGAACCCGTTCTTCACGCTGCACCGGGAGATGAACCGGCTGTTCGACGAGGCCTTCCGTGGACTCGACATGCCGCGTTCGTTCAGCCGGATGCAGGGCTGGGCCACGACCTGGCCGAGCGTGGAGGTCTCGGAAACCGACGGCGACATCCGGGTGGTCGCCGAGATTCCCGGTCTCGAGGAGAAGGACATCGAAGTCCTGCTCGACGGCGACATGCTGACCCTGCGCGGTGAGAAGCGCTCGGAGACCGAGGACAAGGAGCGCCAGTTCAGCGAGCGCTACTATGGCCGTTTCGAGCGTCGGATTCCGCTGGGATACGAGGTCGAAGAGGACAAGGTGAGCGCCAGCTTCAAGAACGGCCTGCTCACCGTCACCCTGCCGAAGTCTGCCCAGGCGCAAGCGAAGACCAGGCGTATCGCCATCAACGCGGCATCCGAGGGCGAGACCAAGCACTGATGGCCAGCGGGCGCGGCGGGCAGCCGCGCCCGTACCTTCCGCTTCGGGAGGAGCCAGCCATGGAGACCGAAGTCACAGACGATCTGTTCAGACCGAATGACAAGCGTCGACCTTTCCCGCCGGGCACGGTCGCACGGATCTTCCAGCCGCTCCCGCCACGTCCGGCACCGGTTCATCCCGGCCGGCAGCGCTGGCATCTCGTGCTCGAACATCCATCCGCCGGCCTGTCGGGCGAGACAGGCGGCGACGCCGCTCCCGCACCCCTGGCCCAGGTCGAGCTGACCTTTCCCACGCTCTCCTCGGCGACCGCCTATGCGGAGCGTCAGGGCCTGCCATATCTGGTCGAGGAACAACCCCGGGCCGGCAACGCCCGGACGATCCGCTTCGCCAGTGATGCGCTGCAGCAGTCCTTCCAGGACGCTCTTTCCACCTATCTCCTGTTTGCCTGGTGGGACGCGCAATACGGGCGAGG
>NZ_WUJP01000209.1 GCF_009806515.1 Geminicoccus flavidas
CCGCGGCGGCGGTCGAACACCGTCGCCTCAAGGTGATCACCACCTTCACCGTGATCGCCGACCTGGTGCGCAACGTCGCCGGCGATGCGGCCGAGGTCGAATCGATCACCAAGCCCGGTGCCGAGATCCACAACTACCAGCCGACCCCGCGCGACATCGTCCGGGCGCGCGACGCCGACCTGGTGGTCTGGAACGGGCTCAACCTCGAACTGTGGTTCGAGCGCTTCTTCGAGCGCCTGATGTATGTGCCGGCGGTGGTGGCGTCCGAGGGGGTCGAGCCCATGCCGATCGGCGAGGGGCCCTATACAGGCAAGCCCAATCCCCATGCCTGGATGTCGCCGGCCAACGCGCTGATCTACGTGGAGAACATCAAGAACGCGCTGGCCAAACATGATCCGGGCAATGCCAAGATCTATGTGCGCAACGCCGAAGCTTTTGCGGAGCGCATCAAGGCCGTGGATGCCGCGACCCGCGCTGCCCTCGAGCGCGTGCCGGAACAGCGGCGCTGGCTGGTCACCAGCGAGGGCGCGTTCAGCTATCTGGCCCGCGACTACGGGCTGAAGGAGCTCTATCTCTGGCCGATCAACGCGGATGCCCAGGGCACGCCGCAGCAGGTCCGCAAGGTCGTGGACCTGGTCCGGGAGCACCAGATTCCGGTGGTGTTCAGCGAGAGCACGGTCTCGGACAAGCCGGCACGCCAGGTCGCCCGCGAATCCGGGGCCAGCTATGGCGGCATCCTCTACGTCGACTCCCTGAGCGAGGCGGACGGGCCGGTGCCGACCTATCTGGACCTGCTGCGCGTCACCACCCAGACCATTGTCGCCGGGTTCACCTCCTGATGACCGCGATTCCTGTCATCGAGGCGGCCGCCATCGCCGTCGAGGACGTCACCGTCACCTACCGCAACGGCTTCACGGCACTGCACGATGCCAGCTTCCAGGTGCCGGCGGGCTCGATCTGCGCGCTGATCGGCGTCAACGGCAGCGGCAAGTCGACCCTGTTCAAGGCGATCATGGGCTTCGTGCCGCTGGCCCGCGGCAGCGTCCGCCTGTTTGGCGAGCCGGCCGGCCGGGCGCTCAAGGCCAATACGGTGGCCTATGTTCCCCAGGCGGAGGAGGTCGACTGGAACTTCCCGGTCCTGGTCGAGGATGTCGTCACCATGGGCCGCTACGGCCATATGGGCTTCTTGCGGATCCCCAGGAAGGAGGACCGGCTGAAGGTCGACCAGGCGCTGGAGCGGGTCGGCATGACCGCGTTCCGCCACCGCCAGATCGGCGAGCTGTCGGGCGGGCAGAAGAAGCGGGTGTTCCTGGCGCGCGCTCTTGCCCAGGAAGGCCGGGTCATCCTGCTGGACGAGCCGTTCACCGGGGTGGACGTGAACACGGAGGAGGCGATCATCACGCTGTTGCGCGAGCTTGCCGCCGAGGGCCGGGTCATGCTGGTCTCGACCCATAATCTCGGCAGCGTGCCGGAGTTCTGCGACCATGTCGCGATCCTGCGCCGCACGATCCTGGCGGCCGGCCCCACCGCCACCACCTTCACCCGCGCCAATCTGGCAGCGGCGTTCGGCGGCCAGCTCCGCCACCTGACGCTGGGCGGTGCGGCCCTCCACCAGGACGCGGACCCGCGCAGGGTCACGGTGCTGAGCGACGACGAGCGGCCGGTGGTGCTCTATGGGGCCAACGGCGCCGACCCGGAGCCTTGCCGGGCCGAGGAGGTGGCGGGGCGATGAGCCTGCTGCTGGAGCCGTTCGGCTATGGCTACATGGTCAATGCCATGTGGGTGAGCGCGCTCGTGGGTGCCGTCTGCGCGTTCCTGTCCGCCTATCTGATGCTCAAGGGCTGGTCGCTGGTGGGCGATGCGCTCAGCCATGCGATCGTGCCGGGCGTGGCCGGGGCCTACATGCTGGGCCTGCCCTTTTCGCTGGGCGCCTTCCTGTCGGGCGGGCTGGCGGCACTCGCCATGCTGTTCGTGCGCGAGCGCACCCGGCTTAAGGAGGACGCGGTGATCGGCCTGACCTTCACCTCCTTCTTCGGACTGGGCCTGTTCATGGTCTCGCTGTCGCCGGCCTCGGTGGACGTGCAGACCATCGTGCTCGGCAACATCCTGGGCATAGCACCCGCCGACATCCTCCAGCTCGCGATCATTGGTGGCGGTTCGCTCCTGGTCCTGACCCTGAAATGGCGGGACCTGATGGTCGTGTTCTTCGATGAGAACCATGCCCGCTCGGTGGGCCTCCATCCGGGCCGGCTGAAGCTCCTGTTCTTCACCCTGCTGGCCGCCTCGACTGTGGCGGCGCTGCAGACGGTGGGCGCGTTCCTGGTGATCGCCATGGTGGTGACGCCGGGCGCCACCGCCTATCTGCTGACCGACCGGTTCGGCCGGCTGATCGTGCTGAGCGTCCTGATCGGGGCCGGGACCAGCTTTCTCGGCGCCTATGGCAGCTATTTCCTCGATGCAGCGACCGGCGGGATCATCATCGTCCTGCAGACGCTGATCTTCCTCCTGGCCTTCCTGTTCGCACCGAAGCACGGCCGGCTCGCCGCCCGCCGGCAGGCGCGCGCCGGCCTGGCGGGCAGGCCATGACCGACCTGCCCGCCTTCTTCACCGAGCCGTTCGCCTACGACTTCATGCGCCAGGCGATGCTGACCGCCGTGCTGGTGGGCGTCACCAGCGCGCTTCTGTCCTGCTTCCTGGTGCTGAAGGGCTGGTCGCTGATGGGCGATGCGATCAGCCATGCGGTGCTGCCGGGAATCGTGATCGCCTATATCGTCGGGCTGCCACTGGGCGTGGGCGCGTTCGTGGCCGGGATGGGCTGCGCGGTGGCGACCGGCTATCTCAAGGAGCACAGCCGGCTGAAGGAGGACACCGTCATGGGGGTGGTGTTCTCCGGCATGTTCGGGCTGGGCCTGGTCCTCTACACCAAGATCGAATCGGACGTGCATCTGGACCACATCCTGTTCGGCGACCTCCTGGGCGTGTACCTGGCTGACCTCTGGCAGGCGGCGGCCATCACCCTCCTGACCGTCCTGGTGGTGGGCCTCAAGGGCCGCGACCTGCTGCTCTTCTGCTTCGACCCGACCCATGCCCGGGCGATCGGCCTGCCCGTGCGGCTGCTGCATTACGGCCTGCTGGTGCTCCTGGCGCTGGCGATCGTGGGCGCGCTGAAGGCGGTGGGGCTGATCCTGGCGATTGCGCTCTTGATAGCACCGGGTGCCATCGCCTTCCTCCTGACCGACCGGTTCGGCCGGATGCTGCTGATCGCGGTGGCGGCGGCGACCGGTGCGGCGCTGCTGGGCGTACTGGTGAGCTTCCGGCTGGACAGCGCGCCGGCACCCACCATCGTCCTGGCGCTCACTGTCCAGTTCGTCCTGGCCTTCCTGTTCGCGCCGAAGCGCGGCGTGCTGGCGAGCCGGCGGCAGGCACGGGCCGTGGCCGACCCGCCGACGGCACCCTAAGCGGGGCTGGGCCGTTCCTTTCTGGAACGTCCCCCTGACAGGAGAAGCCGGTTGCTCGACCTCTGGTACAAGAACGCCGTCATCTACTGCATCGACGTCGAGACGTTCCAGGACGGCAACGACGATGGGGTCGGAGACTTCGCGGGACTGATCGAGCGGCTGGATTACCTGGAAGCACTGGAAGTCACCTGCATCTGGCTCACCCCCTTCTATCCCACGCCTAATCGCGACAACGGCTACGACATCACCGACTTCTACGCGGTCGACCCGCGGCTGGGCACGCTCGGCGACTTCGTCAACTTCGCCAGGGCCGCCCGGCACCGGGGCATGCGGGTGATCGTCGACCTCGTGGTCAACCATACGTCGGTCGACCATCCCTGGTTCCAGGCCGCGCGCAGCGACCCCAACTCGCCGTACCGCGACTGGTATGTCTGGTCGAAGGAGAAGCCGGAGGACGCGGAGGACGGGGTGGTGTTCCCGGGCGTGCAGGACAGCACCTGGACCTGGGACGAACAGGCCGGCGCCTATTATTTCCACCGGTTCTACGAGCACCAGGCCGACCTCAACATCGCCAACCCCGCGGTGACCGAGGAGATCCAGAAGATCATGGGCTTCTGGCTGGAGCTGGGCGTGGTGGGGTTCCGCCTGGACGCGGTGCCATTCCTGATCGAGTACACCGGGCTGGACAGTCATCCCGAGGGCGACCCACACGAATACCTGACCGAGCTCAGGCGCTTCCTTTCCTGGCGCAAGGCCGAGGCGGTGCTGCTGGCCGAGGCCAACATCCCGATGGAGATGGCCGACGAGTATTTCGGCCGCGACGACCGCATGACGATGGTGTTCCATTTCATGCTGAACCAGCATCTGTTCCTGGCGCTGGCGCGCGGCGACGGCCGGCCGGTCGTAGACATGCTCCGGAACACGCCGGAAATCCCGAAGACCGGCCAGTGGGCGCATTTTTTGCGCAACCATGACGAGTTGGACCTCGGCCGGCTGAGCGATGCCGATCGGGAGGAAGTGTTCCAGGCGTTCGGGCCGGACCCCGACATGCAGATCTACCATCGGGGGATCCGCCGCCGGCTGGCGCCGATGCTGGACGGCGACACCCGGCGGATTGCCATGGCGTTCAGCCTGATGTTCACCCTGCCCGGCACGCCCGTGCTCTGGTACGGCGACGAGATCGGCATGGGCGACGATTTGACGCAGACGGAACGCAACTCGGTGCGTACGCCGATGCAGTGGAACGGGCGGCGCAATGCCGGCTTCTCAACGGCTCCGGCCGAGCGGCTGATCCGGCCAGTGATCGCGGACGGCCCGTTCGGCTTTCTCGGCCTCAATGTCGAAGAGCAGCTCGACCGGCCGGAAAGCCTGTTCGAGCAGGTGCGGCGGATGGTGCGCGAGCGCCGCTCCCACGCCGAGATCGGCTGGATGCCCTACGAGATCGTGGACGCGCGCGAGCCGGCGGTGGTGGCGCTGTCCCGGCGGAGCAAAGACGGGCAGATCCTCACCCTGCACAATCTCGCCAACCGGGCCGTCGAGGTGCGGCTGGACGTGCCGGAGGGGCCGGTGCGGGTGCACAGGCTGCTTGCCGATGGCGAGAGCGACCTCCACGGGCTGGAACAGGGCACCGCCCGGCTGGCACCCTACGGCCATGCCTGGATCAAGCTGGAGCCGCGCGGCTGACCCCTGGCAGGCCCGTGCCTCGCCCCGGCCCGACGCTGGAGGCGCATTAAACTGTTCCCAATCCATCGCATAGTCCGGGCTGCATCCCCATATGTTGGATGGCTTCGCCTCTCGGTTGGACGCCCACGTTCTGCCGCCGCAGCCAGAGCCCCCGTGTCTTTCAGGAGATTCTATCGATGGATGATCGTAAGATTCTGACAACGCGTCAGGGTCACCCGGTCCGTGACAATCAGAGCCTGCGCACGGTCGGCGAGCGTGGCCCCGCCACCCTCGAGAACTACCAGTTCATCGAGAAGATCACCCATTTCGATCGCGAGCGTATCCCGGAGAGGGTGGTGCACGCGCGCGGTGCGGCCGCGCACGGCTGGTTCGAGGCCTATGGCAAGATCGGCGACGAGCCGGCGTCCAAGTACACCAGGGCGCGCGTGCTGAACGAGGTCGGCGTGAAGACGCCGATGTTCGTGCGCTTTTCCACCGTGATCGGCTCCAAGGACAGCCCCGAGACGGCGCGTGATCCGCGCGGCTTCGCGGTCAAGTTCAAGACCGTAGAGGGCAACTGGGACCTGGTCGGCAACAACCTGAAGATCTTCTTCATCCGGGACGCCGTCAAGTTCCCGGACATGATCCATGCCTTCAAGCCCGACCCGGTGACCAACCGGCAGGAAGCCTGGCGCTTCTACGACTTCGTGTCGCAGAGCCCGGAATCCCTGCACATGGTGACCTGGGTGAAGAGCCCCTGGGGCATCCCGGCGAACTACCGCGAGATGGAAGGCTCGGGCGTCAACACCTACAAGCTGGTCAACGACCAGGGCGTGGCGCATCTGGTCAAGTTCCACTGGGTGCCCAAGCAGGGTGTGCGCAACCTGACCAGCGAGCAGGCCGCTGAGATCCAGGCCAAGGACGTCGGCCACGCCACCAGGGACCTGTATGACGCGATCGACCGCGGCGACTACCCTGAATGGGAGTTCTGCGTGCAGATCATGTCGGACGACCCGCACGACGAGCTGGACTTCGACCCGCTGGACGACACCAAGCGCTGGCCGGAAGACCAGTTCCCGCTGCTCCCGGTGGGCCGCATGGTCCTGGACCGCAAGCCCGACAACTTCTTCGCCGAGGCGGAGCAGTCGGCGTTTGGCACGGGCGTGCTGGTCGACGGCATCGACTTCTCCGACGACAAGATGCTGCAGGGCCGGACCCTGTCCTACTCGGACACCCAGCGCTACCGCGTCGGCCCCAACTACCTGCAGCTCCCGGTCAACGCGCCGCAGGAAAAGGCCCGCGCCCATACCAACCAGCGGGACGGCCAGATGACCTACTACGTGGACCGCGGCGGCCAGAACCCGCACGTGAACTACGAGCCGAGCATCATGGGCGGGCTGAAGGAGGCGCCGAAGCCCCAGCGCGACTACCACCAGTATGTCGAGGGCTATCTCGGCCGCTATCAGACCACCCGCACCACCGACGATTACAAGCAGGCCGGCGAGCGCTACCGGACCTTCGAGGACTGGGAGCGCGAGGACCTGATCGCCAACCTGGTCGCCGACATGAAGGAGTGCCCCAAGGAGATCGCGCTCCGGATGGTCTGGCACTTCTGGCACTGCGACGAGGACTATGGCCGCCGCGTCGCCGAGGGTGCGGGCATCGACCTGCAGGAAGCCCTGAAGCTGCCGCCGCTGCCGCACCACCCCGGCCCGCACAAGGCGCGGGCGAAGGAGACCTTCACCGACGGCAAGACCGTCGACGAGGTCGCGCAGCAGCAGGCCGCGGAGTAAGCCTCTCAGGCTAGCCCTCCGGGTTCCAGGAAGGCCGCCCCTGCCGGGGCGGCCTTCCTGCTTTGGCGCTGCCGGTCACGCCGCGCTGGCCCCCTCGCCGGAGCGGGCATAAACGGTCGGGGCACCTGCAACACAGCGGAGGCCGAGCCCGCCCGTGTCGACCCGCGACCGCCGCGAGCGGATCCTCGAACGCGCCAGGCGCACCGGCTATGTCTCGGTGGACCAGCTCGCCGCCGACCTCCGCGTCACGCCGCAAACCATCCGGCGTGACTTGTCGGAGCTGTGCGAGCAGAACCTCCTGCAGCGCTATCATGGCGGCGCGGGACTGACCTCCTCGGTCGAGAACGTCGCCTATGCCGAACGGCAGGTCCTGAACGTCGAGGCCAAGCGGCGGATCGGCCAGCTCGTCGCCCAGGCGATCCCCAACCACGCCTCGCTGTTTATCAATATCGGCACGACCACCGAGGAGGTCGCCCGCGCCCTGCTCGACCACACCGAGCTCAAGGTCATCACCAACAACCTGAACGTGGCGAGCCTGCTCTCTCAGAACGCCAGCTTCGAGGTGATCATCGCCGGCGGCGTGGTACGCTCGCGCGACCGGGGCATCGTCGGCGAGGCGGCGGTCGACCTGATCCGCCAGTTCAAGGTCGACTATGGCGTAATCGGCATCAGCGGCATCGACCCGGACGGCTCGCTGCTCGATTACGACTATCGCGAGGTGC
>NZ_WUJP01000245.1 GCF_009806515.1 Geminicoccus flavidas
CGCCATGCCGGACCTTCCAGGCCTGGAGGAAGTCGGGGCAGTCCCGCCGGTGGCGGAGGCGCAGCCGGTCTTCGCTTAGGTGCTGGCCAGGTTCGTCTGGCGCAGCTCCGCCAGCCTCGGCACCGCCACCACCGGCAAGGGCCGACGACGACCGCGCAATTCGAGCGGGAGCGGGGTGCTCGGCGGCTCCAGACCGGCCAGGCGGAACACCTCCGCGGAGATCACCGCCTCGGCCGACAGCTCCTTGCAGGCGGTCTCCAGCCGGCTCGCGACGTTGACCACGTCGCCGATCGCGGTGAGGCCCGCCGCATGGCCCCAGCCGAGCTGACCTACAATGGCGCTGCCGGCATGGATGCCCACCCCCAGCCGGAGCGTCGCCTGCCCCAGCTCGCTGCGCATCTCGTGGGAGAGCTGGCTCAGGCCCGCGGCCATTGCCTGGGCCGCCTTCAGCGCACTGCGCGCCCCTTCCTCCGGCCCGTGGTCCAACCCGAACAGGGCCATGACCCCGTCGCCGATGAACTTGTCGACCCGCCCGCCGGCCTGCTCGATCGTCTGGCCAGACAGGGCGAACCAGCGGTTCAGCAGGAATACCACGTCATAGGGCAGCCGGTGCTCGGCCAGCATGGTGAAGCCGCGCAGGTCGGCGAACAGCACGACCAGCTCGCGCTCCACGCCGTGCCTGGGGAACATCGGCCGGCTGACCTCCTCGGCAGCGCGGCCGACCGCCACCAGTGGCGTCACCTGCAGCGCATGGGTCGGGCGGAGCTGGCAGGCGAGGCGCACGTCGGGCTTGGCCTGGATCCGGCGCAGCACCCGCTCCTCCTGAGACGAAGGCGGCGGCAGGTGGTCGCTGCCCCGGCCGACCCGCACCCGGCAGGTCGAGCAGCGCCCGCGCCCGCCGCATACCGAGGCATGCGGCAGCCTCGCCAGTTCGGCCGCCTCCAGCACGGAGGTGCCGCGCGGGACCCGCACCAGCAGGTTGCCCGGGAACTCGATCGCGACCGGCCCGGTGCGCGCCACGATCACCTGACGCGCCAGCCGTGCCAGGAACAGGAGCGCGATCGCTCCGTAGAACAGGAGGAGCAGCCGGCTCTCCAGGGCATAGATCCAGGCGCGCTCCGCCGGCTCCGGCCAGTTCCCGGCCGCCGCCAGGGCCGCGATCCAGGCGGGATCGGCCGCCGCCCGGGCCGCCAGCTCGCGTGCACCGTTCAGCATGCCGAAGAAGGCCAGCGTGGGCAGCAGCACGGCGAGTGTGAGCAGGAGCGGCGCGGCATGCCTGAACCAGGGCTCCAGCTTCAGGCGGTGGTACATCCCGATGCAGCCATGCCCCC
>NZ_WUJP01000246.1 GCF_009806515.1 Geminicoccus flavidas
AGACCACCAGCATCAGCAGGGTCTGTCGCTCCATCCCGCCCGGCCAGATCAGGTTGAGCAGGTAGGCGTAGCTGTCGGTGGCCCCCTGGACCTGGTGCAGCACGCCAGTGCCCAGCACGTGAATGGTCAGGTAGTAGGGGATGAGCAGGCCCAGGCCCACCTGAAGCCAGTCCAGGAGCGGCAGGCGGAGCGTGCGCCGCTGGAACAGCCGGACGATCGCGGTGGCCGGATGGAGCAGCAGTGCCGCCAACAGGACGAGTTCGACCGGCGAACGCCAGAACGCGACGAATACCACGCGGCCGGCTTCCATCGCATCGAGCGAGACCAGCCCCAGCGCGTGGTTGAGCAGATGGGTGGTGGCGAACAGGAACAGGAACGCGCCCGACCACAGGCGCAGGGTCGCGAGGCCGATCCGCCGCTTGTCCGCCCCCATGATCACGCCCGGTTTGGCCAGCCTTGGAACTTCCTGCTACGGAGCATTCCCGAGAGCAGCGGCCGGAGCCGGCAGATGGAACGCTTCGACCGGATATGGGTAAACGTGCAGCTCGCCACCATGGTACCGGGGGCACCCGACCGTGGCGAGATCCGGGACGGCGCCCTGGCGGTGCGGGACGACAGGATCGCCTGGCTGGGACCGCGCGCCCAGTTGCCGGGCGAGGCCGTGGAGATCCATGACGGTGCGGGCGGCTGGATTCTGCCGGGGCTGATCGACTGCCACACCCACCTGGTGTTCGCCGGCGAGCGCTGCGGCGAGTTCGAGGAGCGGCTGGAAGGCGTCCCCTATGCCGAGATCGCGAGGCGGGGCGGCGGGATCCGGCGCACGGTAGCCGGCACCCGCGCCGCGCCGGAGGAGGAGTTGCACCACCTGGCGCGTGCCCGCCTCCAGCGCCTGATCGGCGAAGGGGTGACCACGGTCGAGATCAAGTCGGGCTACGGGCTCGACATCGAGACCGAGCTCAGGATGCTGCGGGTGGCGCGCGCGCTCGGAGCGGACGGCGGCGTCTCGGTGGCGACCAGCTTCCTGGGCGCCCACGCCTTCCCGGCCGAGTTGGACCGCGCCGCCTATGTGAGCCTGGTCTGCGGGCCGATGCTGGACAGGGTGGCGGAAGAGAGCTTGGCCGACGCGGTGGATGCCTTTTGCGAGACGATCGCGTTCTCTCCCGAGGAGACCGAGCGGGTGTTCCAGGCGGCAAGGGCCAAGGGCCTGCCGGTCAAGCTCCATGCCGACCAGATCTCCGACAGCGGCGGCGCGGCGCTGGCGGCGCGTTACGGTGCGCTCTCCTGCGATCACGTAGAGTACACGAGTGAGGCGGGGGTGCGGGCCATGGCCGCGGCCGGCACTGTCGCGGTCCTGCTGCCGGGCGCCTTTTACCTGCTGCGCGAGCAGCAGCGTCCGCCGGTCGACCTGTTCCGCAGCCACGGCGTGCCGATGGCGGTCGCGACCGACGCCAATCCCGGCAGTTCGCCCCTGCTCTCGCCGCTGCTCGCCATGAACCTGGCCTGCGTCCTGTTCGGTCTCACGCCCTACGAGGCCCTGCTCGGCATGACCGCCCATGCCGCGCGGGCCCTGGGCCTGGCGGCCGATCGCGGCACGCTGGAGGTCGGCAAGCGCGCCGACTTCTGCCTGTGGCGGATCAGCCGGCCAGCCGAACTCTGCTACTGGATGGGCTTCGGCAGCGGGCTGCTGGCCGAGCGGATCCTGGCGGGCAGGGCCTCAGCTCCCGCCAGGCTTGGCCTCGCCTGAGCCTTCGAGTGCCGCCTGGATGGCCGCCTGGACCTCCGGGGCATCGGGCTCGGTGCGGCTGGGCCAGGCCGCGACCGGCTGGCCGTCCCGGCCGATCAGGATCTTGTGGAAGTTCCACTTCGGCTCCGCCGAGGGGCCCAACCGTGCCAGCAGCCAGCGATAGAGCGGGTGCGCCTCGGGACCGCGCACATGCTCCTTCTCGGTCATCGGGAAATCCACCGAGAAGTTCACCTCGCAGAACTGCTTGATCTGCCCACTCTCGCCATATTCCTGGTCGCCGAAGTCGCCGGACGGCACGCCCAGCACGACCAGGCCGGCATCGCGGTTGGCGGCCCAGGCCTGCTGCAGCCCCTCGAACTGATAGGCGAACCCGCACATCGAGGCAGTGTTGACCAGGAGCACCGGCTGGCCGGCAAAGCGCCGCATCGGCAGGTCGCTGCCTTCCAGTGCCTGGAAGCCGAAGTCCCAGGCACTCTCTTCCGCGGCACGGGCAGTGCCGGCCATGAGCGGCCACGCCAACAGCGCCACCGCCAGAAATATCCGAAGAAGAAGCCGGTCCATCGCTGATCCTCCCTGGCCCTAGCCCATGAAGAACGCGGCCAGCGCCAGCACGATCCCCAGCCCGATCAGACCCAGCGCCGCCTTGCTGGTCAACTCCCGGGTCCGCGGGCTCATCCGGAACACGGTGGGCGACAGCCAGACCAGCAGGGCCAGGGACGCGATCAGCGGAAAGATCTGTTCCAGCCCCATCCCGTGCTCCGGCTCTTGACCTCCGCCCCACCATGCCGCTCCCAGGGGGCGGGGGACAAGGGATGCGGGTCTTTCAGATCGTGGCGGATGGCCGGCCGGGCGGCGGCACCAGCGTGGTGCTGGACCTGTGCCTGGGCCTGCGCGCCCGCCACGACATCGAGAACATCGTCGCGAGCGCGCCGGACAGCTATGCGCTCACGACCGCCTCGACCGCAGGGTTGGCGGCCCGCCCGCTGGATCTGTGGTGCTCCCGGCTGGACCGGAGCGCGCCGGGGCGGCTGCGCCGGCTGATCGAGGAGGTTCGCCCCGATCTGGTCCATGCCCATGGCGGGCGCGCGGGCCTGGCCGTCGCCCGGGCTTTGCGGTCCGTGCCCTTCGTCTACACGGTGCACGGCTACCATTTTGCCACCAAGCCCTGGCCGCAGAGGCTGGCCGGCGCGCTGGCGGAACGAGTGATCGGCAGCCGCGCCGCGGCGATCGTCTGGGTGTGCGCGGCGGATCGCGAACTGGCAGAGCGATGGCGGCTGGACCCGGGCCGGCCGGAGGACGGCGTCATCCATAATGGCCTCGATCTGGCGGCCCTGCCCGCGCCTGGGCCCACCGAGCCGGGGTTGATCGCGTTTTTGGGCCGGCTGGTCCCGCAGAAGAACCCGCTGCTCGCGGTGGACGTCCTGGCCCATCCGGCGCTGCGGGACGCGCGGCTGGTCATGATCGGCGGCGGGCCGCTGGAGGACGCCGTTCGCGCCCGCGCCCGTGCCGCGGGCGTGGCGGAGCGGGTGCGGATCACCGGTGCTGTGCAACGCGACCAAGCCCTGGAGGAGCTCCGTCGGGCAGCGGCCCTGGTGCTGCCCTCGCTCTGGGAGGGTCTGCCCCTGGCGCTGGCAGAAGCCATGGCGATGGGGGTGCCGGTCGTGGCATCCGCAGTGCGCGGGGTGCCCGAACTGGTGGAGCACGGCGTGTCCGGCCTCCTGCGCGCGGACCCGCACGACGTTTCCGGCTTCGCCCAGGATCTGGGGAGGCTCCTGGCCGATCCGTCCTTCGCGGCAGAACTGGTGAGCCGGGCGCGCCGCGCGGTGGCGCGGGTCGCCCGCCTGGACGGGATGGTGGATGCGCATGCCGGGCTTTATCGAAGCCTATGCAACCGCGCCACGGCTCCGCTGTTCTAGGTGCCGTGGCAGCTCAGAATGCTGGCGCCAACGGCGTGCGCGCTCTAACAGAGCCTTCATCGATGCTTGCTACCGGTGTCAAAGGTCGTCGCCGCGGCCCGGTACCGGCGGGTGAATGAACGGTATGGCGTCTACGCTCGAACGGTTCGAAGTCGCGGCACGTGCTCGCCGGTCTGCTCGGGAAGCCTGGTTCTTCCCGCTTCTCGACGCCAGCCTGTTCGCTCTTGCCTTCTGGTGCACCCGCTGGGCGGTCGCCTATTATTCGGTCGAGGAAGCCCTGCCGCCGGTCCTGCTCGGCCACATGTCGGCCGACGAGCGGCCCTGGATCTATGGGGCCCTCACTTTGGTCGCCGTCGGCGCCTTCTGGAAGCTCGGCCATTACGCCAGGCGACGACCGTTCTGGCTGGAGGTAGGCGACGTCCTCTCGGTCCTGGGCGTGATGGCGCTGATCGACGCCGCCAGCCTGTTCCTGTCGCGCACCGAGATGTCGCGCCACTGGTTCCTGGCGAACTGGGGCTTCCTGGTGATCGCCATCCCGCTGACCCGGATGGCCGCTAAGCACGCACTGATGGCACTCGGCGCCTGGCGCCGGCCGACCGTGATCGTCGGCATCGGCCCGAACGCGGTGGATGCCGCGGCGGCACTCCAATCCGAGCCGATGCTGGGCTTCGAGCCGATCGCCTTCCTGGTGCCGCCCGGCTCGGATGCACCGCGCTACCTCAAGGTCGAGGACGAGGAGCTCCCGGTCCTCAACACCCTGCCCTGGCCGAGCCTGCTGCCGCCGGAGCTGGGCACCCCGCACGTGGTGATAGCACTCGAGCTGGGCGAGGCCGACCGGCACACCAGCCTGGTCGAGCAGATTGCCCTGGCGTCCCGCTCGGTGGACATCGTGTCGCCGATCCGCGGCCTGCCGGTGGCGACGGCCAGCGTCACCCACTTCTTCAGCCACGACGTGCTGGCGCTGCGCCTGCACAACAACTTGGCCAGTGCCTGGAACCGCGGGGTCAAGCGCGCCTTCGACCTAGTGATGGCCAGCATCCTGCTGGTCGTGCTCTCGCCGCTGTTCGCCTGGATCGCGCTCAGGGTGCGCGACACCGGTCGGGGCGTGGTGTTCGGCCATCGCCGGATCGGCCGGCGCGGCGAGCCGTTCACCTGCTACAAGTTCCGCACCATGGTGCCGGACGCCGAGGAGAAGCTGCGCGAGCTGCTAGAGCGCGACCCGGACCGACGGCGGGAATGGGAGGAACGGCACAAGCTGGAAAGCGACCCGCGCATCACCCCGATCGGCCGCTTCCTGCGCCAGACCAGCCTGGACGAGCTGCCGCAGCTCTGGAACGTGCTGCGCGGCGACATGAGCCTGGTGGGGCCGCGCCCGGTCGTGTCGGAGGAACTGGCCCGCTACGGCGATAATCTGCCCTATTATTTCGAATGCACGCCGGGCCTGACCGGGCTCTGGCAGATCAGCGGCCGCAACGACGTCGACTATCGCCGCCGGGTGCACTTGGACTGCTGGTACGTGAAGAACTGGTCGCTGTGGTACGACCTGGTCATCCTGCTCAAGACCATCCCGATCGTGGTGCTGGGGCGCGGCGCCTACTGAACGCCGGTTACCGGCCGATCCGGCAATGCTCAGCCGGCGACCGCCATCACCTGGTCGAATGGGGCCAGCGGTTCGCAGCCGGTGGCGGTGACCCGCAGCATGAACTCCGAGCGCACCCCGCCGATCTCGGGGTCATAGGCGCCGGGCTCCACCAGTACGACCATGTCCTCCTGGAACGCGCTGGTCTCGTAGGGCACCAGGCGCGGGAATTCGTGGACGGCGGTGCCGATCGAATGCCCGCTATGGTGCGGGTAGGCGAAGCCCGCCTTGGCGATATAGGCGCGGATCTCGGCATCGAACCGGTCGATGCGCAGGCCCGGGCGGATGAGCGACATGGCCAGGTCCAGCGCACCTTTGGACGCCTGGTACAGGCGCTCATGGCCAGGGCGCGGCGTGCCCGCCACCGTCACCTGGCAGGAATCCCCCCAGTAGCCGGCGATCCTGGGCGCCAAGTCGGCCATCACCGGGTCGCCCGGCTCGATCACCCGCGCGCTGGGCCAGGCGGTGAAGCCGGCGGTCCGGGCGATTCCGGACATGAAGTCGCCGGTGATCGGCACGCGCTCGCCGGCGAACTCCTCGATGGCGCAGCGCAGCTCGGCGAACACGGCGAGCTCGCTGCGCCCAGGCCGCAATGCCCGGACGAACGCGGCCTGGCCCACCGCCGCGGCTTCCGCCGAGCGCCGCAGGGCGACGAGCTCCGCGGCGGTCTTGGTGGCCCGCACCCGCGCAAGGGGCGTCATGGCGTCCAGCCGGGAATCAGCCGGCAAGAGTTCGGCCAGCCGGGCGGGAAAGGTCACCGGATCGGCGGCGATCCGCCCCCGCACGCCCAGCCGGCGCACGAGTTCGCCCACCGCCGCCCGGTAGTTCTGCGGGTAGGGAGCCGGTTGCTCGAAGCCGTAGCCTTCGTAAACGACGGTCTGGTCGATCCAGGCACGCGCCGCGGCAGCAGCCTCGACATTGGCGACGACCAGGCCGGCCGTGCCGTCGCGGCCGACCAGGGCGAGGGTCGGACCGCCGGCAAAGGGCGAGGGTCCGGCCTCAATCGGCACGACATGGCCGGTGGCATAGGCGACCGCATCCGGCGCGGTCAGGACCAGCCAGTCCGCCCCAGCCTCTGTCACCACCGCAGCGGTACGCTGCAGCCGCTCGTCCATCCCCCTTCTCCCGTCTGTTCTCCCGCAGCCTCGCCGGCCTTGCGGCTGGAGGCCAGGCTCCCGCCGCCGTCAGACCTTGCTCAGCCGCACGGGTCCGGCGTGCTGGCGAAGTCGTAGCTGGGTGTGCCGGCGCCCTTGCGGAAGTAGCCGTCCATCATCGTCTCGCTGATCGGGTCGGCCGGGGGCACCGGGAAGATCGAGCCGGACTCGACGGTCATGCAGGGTGCCGCCCACTTGCCGAGATCCTCCTGCTTGATCTCCGGCACCGGCACAATGATCGTGTTCACGATCGGCTGCTGACCCTCGAGCAGCCTGGTTGCGGCCCGATAGGTATTCTGGGCGGCCACCGTCGGCAGGATGGCGCCGCCGTAGAACTTGAACGTGTCCTGGTGCTCCTTCCAGTAGCCCAGCGCGTCGCCGGACATGGAGCCGGTGATCAGCGGCACCGGCCGGCCGGCCTCCTCGAACGCCTCGGCGATCACCCGGGTCTCGCTGCCGGTGGTCCAGACGGCGTCGATGGGCGACGGGTTGGTGGCCAGGAACTGCAGCACCACGCTCTTGGTGACATTCGCCGTCCAGTTGCCGCTGACCCGGCCGAGGACGGTGATGTCGGGATGCTCGGCAAAGGCACGCTCGCCGCCGGAATTCTCCTGGGCGACGATCGGGCTGCCGGGGATGCCCTCGACCTCCAGGACGTTGCCCGGGCCATTCAGGTAGGCGGCGATACCGTTGCCCATGTTGTAGCCCCAGACATTGTGATTGTGCTGGATATTCAGGGCGTAGGGGCTGGTGACCGCGCTGGCGGTGGTCACGACCGGGATGCCGGCCTTGTAGGCCGCCTCGATCACGTCGTTGAGCGCCGTGGACGAGCCCGCGATCATCGTGATGACGCTGCAGCCCTTGTCGATGAAGGCGCGGACCTGGGCGATCTGCTGGGTCACGTCGCCGTTGGAATCCGACATCTCGAACTCGGAGACCAGGCCCTGGGCCTTGGCGTTCTCGACGAGCCGCTTCAGCTCGTTGGCGGCACTGACCCGCCAGGGGTTGCCCATGTAGGATTCGGAGTGGCACCAGCGCCAGGGCTTGGCCGGCATCTGGAACTCGTCATAGGCGGACGGGCCCACCGGGATGCCGTCGGTGTAGAGGGCCTGCAGCTCCTCTGGCAGGTCGGCCAGCGACTGGGCCGCAGCACCGTCCGCCATGCCCGTCACGAGCGCCAGTCCAGCCAATCCCCCTAATGCCGCAAGCCAGGTGCGGCGCGCGCCATGTGCCGTCATGTGCTTTCTGCTCCCCCTCGCCGGCCTCGTTGCTGGGCGGCATTCTTCATATGTAAACGATACCAGGGCGATCTTGCGCGGGCCAGCGCAAACCGTTACGGCCGGAAGGGCGACCGGAGCCAGGCAGAGCGACGGCGAGAAGCGGGGGTGGGCGATGCTGACGCTGTCCGGCGTCACCAAGCGCTATGGCGAGACGCTGGCGCTGGTCGAGGCGGACCTCGCCTTCACCCCTGGCCATGTCCACACGATCCTGGGCGAGAACGGGTCGGGCAAGAGCACGCTGGTCAAGCTGCTCTCCGGCGTGGTGGCACCCACCGCCGGCGAGATCCGCCTGGACGGCCAGCCACTGCACTTCGCCCGCCCGGCGGACGCGCAGCGCCACGGCATCGCCACCGTGTTCCAGGAAGTCTTGCTCGCGCCTGAGCGCAGCGTGCTCGAGAACATCTTCATGGGCTATGACGGCCTGCTCACCTACCGGCTGAGTCGGACGGAACGGCGGGACAAGGCGGCCCAGCTCTTGGCCGCCGTGTCGCGCACGCCAATGGACCTCGACCAGCCGGCCGGCGAGGCGGCCCTGGCCCAGCAGCAGCTGATCGTGCTGGCGCGGGCGCTGGTGCGCGACCCGCGCATCCTGATCCTGGACGAGGTCACCGCCGCCCTGGACTTCGGCGATCGCGACGTGTTGTTCGATGCGGTCCGGAGCTTCGTCGCGCAAGGCCGGCTGGTGATCTTCATCTCCCACCGGATGGACGAGGTCCGCCGCCTGTCCGACCGGGTCACCGTGCTGCGCAGCGGCCGGGTGGTGGAGACGCTGGCCGGGGCAGAGATCACCGGCGCCCGGCTGCTCGCCCTGATGCTGCCCGACACCCGCATCCCGGTGCATCACCATGACTGACGGGCAGGCGATCCTGACGGCGCACGGCGTGCGGCTGGCACCGGGTGCCGTACCCATCGACTTCGCGATCGGGCCGGGCGAGATCGTCGGGCTGGCGGGACTCGAGGGACACGGCCAGGAGGCGTTCATCCAAGCGCTGTGCGGCCTGAACCGGCCAGAAGCCGGCGAGATCCGCCTGCAGGGCAAGGATGGCCGCGCCGTCCAGGTAACGGAGTTCGCGAAGGCTGCGGCGCAGGGGCTGGCCTACCTGCCGCGCGACCGGCGGACCACGGGCATGCTGGGCGGGCTGTCGGTTTTCGACAATTTCGCGATCGCCGCCCTGCCCGATCATCAGCGCCTCGGCATCGTCGACCGCCCCCGGCTGCGGGAGAAGCTCGCCCACTTCACCCGCGAGCTCGCCATGGTCTACCGCTCGCCTCATGCCTCCATCGGCACCCTGTCCGGCGGCAACCAGCAGAAGGTGCTGCTGGCCCGCTGGCTCACCCGCGAACCCCGGGTGATGCTGATGAACGATCCTACCCGCGGCGTCGATCTCGGCACGCGCATGAAGCTCTACGAGGTCTTCCGCAGGCTGGCCGCCGACCAGGGCATCCCGCTCGTGATCCTGTCCAGCGAGATCGAGGAGATCCTCCAGCTCTGCCATCGCGTGCTGGTGTTCCGCGAAGCCCGGCTGTTTGCCGAGCTGGATCGCGAAACCATGACCATGGACCGGGTGATCGCCGCGATGTTCGGCCAGGAGGCCGCCTGAATGCCTAGCTGGCTCGCCGGCCGCTCCTATCTTCGCTTGGCCCTCGGCCTGTTCGTCGTCCTGCTGGCGGTCAACATCGCCCTGAACCCGGTGCGGTTCGCGCCAGCCAGCCTGGGCGTCACGATCGGCCTGGCCTCCGGCCTCATCCTGGCCGCGATCGCCTCCATGCCGCCGATCCTGGCCGGGCGCGGCGGGATCGACATCTCGGTGGGTCCACTCATGGGCCTGGTCAACGTGGTAGTGGTGCGCTGGCTCGTGGAAGGGCTGGGCATCGAATCCCCGTTCCTGATCGTGCCCCTGGTCCTGCTGCTGGGCCTCCTGTCGGGTGCCCTGAATGGCCTGCTCGCCACCGTGCTGCGCATCCAGCCGATCGTCGCCACGCTGGGCACCTCCCTGTTCTATGCCGGCATCACGCTCACCATCGTGCCCTCGCCGGCCGGAACCGTACCCGGCTGGATCAAGGCGCTGGCCGGGCCGACCTCGATCGTGCCGCTGGCGGCGGTGGCGCTGCTCTGGCTGCTGGTCAAGCGGCTGCCCTTCTACGAGCAGCTCCTGTGCGTGGGCAGCGATGACCGCGCCGCCTACACGGCCGGCATCCCGGTCACCCTGGTCCGCTTTCTGGCCTATGTCCTGGCCGGGCTGGTCGCCGCGGTGGGCGGCCTGTGCCTCACCGGGCTGATCGGATCGGCCGACCCGAACATCGCCGGCACCTACACGCTGCTCGCGATCTCTGCGGTGGCGCTGGGCGGGGTCAGCCTGGCCGGCGGGCGCGGCGGCCTGGTCGCTGCCGTGCTGGGTGCGGCGGACATCTTCCTGCTGCAGACCGCCCTGACCTTCTTCAACGTATCCACCTTCGTCCTGCAGATCGTCTATGGCACGGTGCTGACCGTGGCGGTGGTGCTCAACGCCGACCGCCTGCGCCAGCTCCTGCGCCGCCGGAGGCATGCATGAGCGCCGCCCTCGCCCGGATCCCGCGCCCGGTGGCGGCACTGCTGCTGGCACTGGCCATTCACCTGATCGGCATGGCGCTGATCCGCGGCTTCGGCACCATGTTCGGCATCCGCGCCATGCTGGTGCTGGCCACGCTCCTGGCGATCGCCGCGATCGGCCAGACGCTGGTGATCATCATCGGCGGCATCGACCTCTCGATCCCGTTCGTGATTGGCTTCGCCAACGTCACCGCCGCGCAGCTCTACGGCGACGGCGTGCCGTTCGCGGTGGTGCTGCCCCTGGTCCTGGTGGTGGCCATGGCGATCGGCGCGTTCAACGGCATGGTCTCCGCCAGCTTGGCGATCCACCCGCTGATCGTGACACTCGGCACCGGCACAGCCCTGCAGGGTGCCGTCCAGCTATGGACGGCGGGCTTCCCCACCGGTGCCGCGCCTTCCTATGTCACCAGCTTCGTCTCGATCGGCGGCAGCATCGGGCCGATCCCGGTGCCATGGCTGATCCCGGCCTTTCTGGTCCTGGCGGCACTGGTGATCCTGGCGCTCGGCCGGACCGTGTATGGCCGGCGGCTCTATGCGCTCGGCAGCAACCCGCGCGCCGCCCGGCTGGCGCTGGTCGATCCGGTACGCACCTGGACGATCACCTTCGCGCTGAGCGCGGGCTTCGCCGCACTCACCGGCGTCCTCCTGCTGGGCTTCTCCGGTGCCGCCTATGCCCGAGTAGGCGAGCCATACCTATTCCAGACCATCGCCGCCGTGGTGATCGGCGGCACCACGCTGATCGGCGGCCGGGGCGGCTATCTCGGCACGATCGCCGGTGC